>JBAYGL010000489.1:0-3887 GCA_041666725.1 Limisphaerales bacterium | reverse complement strand
GGAGCAACTCGGCCACCGGTGCCAGTTCCACCAACCTGCACACGGAGTCGGTATGACTCACTCCGCGTGCCGTTTGGCCTTCGAGCGGCCGCCCTTCCAGATGTCGTATTGCGGATCGGCGTGCTGCTGGAAGAAGGCGTCAAGACGCTTCGCCAGTTCATCCGTCCTGGTCTCGGTGCCGGGCTGGCCGTAGAGATTGAACCGTTCGCGCGGATCGGCCTTCATGTCGTAAAGCTCGAAGGGCCCCTTCGGAAAGCGTGCGACGTATTTCCAATCGTCGGTGCGGATGGCCCGGCAGCCCTCCATCTCGTAGAAGATCGTGTTGTCCCACGGGATCGTCCCGCCGCGCAGCACGGCGGAGAAGTCACGACCCGGCGACCTTGGCTTCTGCGGCATCTTGTCGCCCAGCCCGAGGTGGCCCAGCACCGACGGAAGGAAATCATAGTTGCTCACGAGGAAGTCGTTCGTGCGGCCCGCCGGAATTTTACCGGGGTGCCGGAAGAGCAGCGGGATCTGCATCATCAACTCGTGCGCGCCGATGGGCCGGAAGTGGTCGCCCATGCCCCACATGCCGTTCTGGCCGCCCATCCAGCCCTGGTCTGATGCATAGGTCACGAGCGTGTTGTCGTCGAGGCCCAGGCGCTTCAGCGTCGCCATGATTTCTCCGACGCCGTCATCCACGCCGCTCGTCTCGGCGGCGAGACGCTCCATCGCGGCCTGCTTGTTGTGGAACTGCTTGTTGTCGTGCTGCCACGGATGCATCGCATCGCGCGGAAAGCTGGTGAACGGCTTGTCCTTGTAGAATGCCGCGTGCCGGTTGCGCGCCGGGTTGAGCATCAGGTTGCCCAGCGAGTAAGGCCCGTTGTAGGCGAGGAAGAGGAAGAACGGCCGCTCCTTGTTCCGCTCGATGAACTCGATGCCCTTGCGGGTCCAGAGATCGGTCGTGTAGCCGGCCTCCTTTCGCACCTTGCCATCCTCGATGACGTTTTGATCGTAGAACTCGGTGGTGTGTCCGTCTGGCTTCGTGACCCAGAACGAGAAGCCTTCCGACGGCTTGAGGTTGTCGCCGAGATGCCATTTGCCGCTCAGGCCGCAGGTGTATCCGGCGTCGCGCAGCACCTCGCCGATGGAGGTGAACTCGGCCAGCGTGTTGTAGGCCTGCGGCCCCATCATGAACTTCGGATCGAGAAAGGAATGCACCCCGTGCTGCGACGGGATCAGTCCGGTGAGAAAGGTCGCGCGGGTCGGCGAGCAGACCGGATTGGAGCTCAACGCGCGGGTGAAGCGGACGCCCTCGGCGGCCAGCTTGTCAATGTGCGGCGTGCGGATGTCCGGGTTGCCGTAGCAGCCGAGCGTCCACGCGCCCTGGTTGTCCGTGAGGATGAAGACGAGGTTGGGTTTCGCCGCCGCCAGGGCGGAGACGAGGGTGCAGCAAAGCAACGCGCCGAGCGTGACAAGCCGGTTCTTCATTTTTGATTGGGTTCGGGTCAATGCTTCACGTTGGGAAACTGCCTTTGCAGCAGCGTCTCGGCTTCCTGCCGCACTTTTGAAAACTTCGGGTCGTCCGCGCGGTTGGTCAGTTCGGCCGGCTGCTGCGCGTTGTCGTAAAGCTCGCGCCCCATCACCTCGCCGGTTTTCCAGTCACGCCACTCGGTGTAGCGCGCACTCGCGGTGCGGACGCTCACGCCCATGGCCCTGGGCAGCTTCGCGGGCTCGCGGTCGAAATACGCCGGGCGCGGATGCTCCGTGAAGGCGGCCGGCTTCACCGTCTTCGCGGGATCGTTGAGCACGGGAACGAGGCTCGTGCCCTCGATGCCGGCGGGCCGGGGTAGATCGCAGAGTTCCGCAAGCGTCGGGAACAGGTCGATCAGCTCGGCGAGCGAGCCGGTGTGCCTGCCCGCGTGCCGGGTTCCGGGTGTTCCGATGAAGAACGGCACGCGCGCGTCATACTCGAAGTTGGAGGTCTTGCCCCACTGTTCGTGCTCGCCGATGTGGTAGCCGTGGTCGCTGATGAACGTGACGATCGTGCGGTCCGCGATGCCGCTGCGATCAAGCGCATCGAGCACCTTGCCGAGCTGGGCGTCGAGGTAGCTGATGTTGGCGAAATAGCCGTGACGCATCTCGGCGGCCTGCCCGGTGGTGAACGTGACCCGGTTGGGAGGGACGCCGCGGATCTCGCGGCTGTCGTGACGCGCGATTTCAGGGGCTCCGGCGGGCCACGCCGGGTTCAGGGGCGGCAGCTTGGCGCGGTCGTAGAGGTCCCAGTATTTCTTCGGCGCGTTGAACGGCGCGTGAGGCTTCCAAAAACCCACCGCGAGGAAGAACGGCCCTGTCTTCACCTCCGCCAGCACGCGCACGGCCTCGGCGGCGACGCGTCCGTCGTAGTAGGCTTCATCGGGAACATCGCGACACTCGTAGAGGGGGACGGAGGTGTATATGCGCGGCGAGGGCGACGCGACGTTTGGCGGGAGCGGGCCGGAAACGCGCGCATCATCCTCGCCGTGGTTCGCGTAATGGAGAAATTCCGGCGCGCTCCACGAGCGGGGGTCGCCCTTCTCCTTCGTGTGCCAGTTGTGGAAAATCTTCCCCACGCACCGGGTCGTGTAGCCGTGCTCCTTGAACCAGAGCGGCAGCGTGGTCACGTCCGGGTTCAGCTCGCGGAAATGCGTGCCGTTGCTCCAGATCCGCAGCGTGCCCGGGCGGCGGCCGGTGAGCAGGGATGACCGCGACGGGTTGCAGACGGCCTGCTGGCAGTAGGCCCGGTCAAACTGGATCGTGCGCTTTGCGAGCCGGTCGAGGTTCGGCGTGACGGCCGGCGAGCCGTAGGTGGCGAGTTCGGGCCGGAAGTCGTCGGCCATGATGAAGAGGACGTTCGGCCTCGGCGCGGCGGTGGCGGCGGTGGCGAGGAGAAGGCAGAAAAGCTGGCGCAAGTTCATGGCGTGGTGGAGGGGCGTGGAATGGAGCTTACTTCTTCGCCCCTTCCCTGGCGCGGGCGATGGCGAAGTCCACCAGCGGCTGCGAATGGAAGAAGCCTTCGAAGAAGCTGTGGCCCTGACCTTCGAGGACGATGAGCTTCACGAGGCCGCCCGCACCCTCTGCCTGGTAACGACGCACGAGTTCGGCCGAGTTTTCCTTCAGCGGCACGACCTTGTCCACGTCGCCGTGGATGAGCGCGACCGGCACGCGCGCCCTGGCCAGCACGCCGATGCGTTCGATGGGGTTCAGCCCGGCGTTGCGCGTGGAAAGCTCGGCAGGCGTCAGGTCGTAGGCCGGCGCGGCGCGCTCGACCTTCGGATACGTGCGGAAGTCAAAGACCGGGTAGATGCCCACGATGCCCGCGATGCGCGCCGGGTTGGCGATCGCCCAGCTGCTCACCCAGAGACCGCCCCGGCTGCGTCCGAAGAGGCAGGGCTTCGCCCCGAAGCCGCGCTTCTCCGTCAGCTCGCGATGCAGCGCATCGAACGCCGCGTGGCTCTTCGGGCTGCCGTAGGCCTCGCCCACATCCACGCCCGCAACCGCGATGCCGGCGGCGAGGAACTGCTCGTGCATCCAGCGCTCCGCCTCGTCGGGATACGCAGGCAGCGTGGGCGCGTAGAAAATCCACGGCTGCGGCGAGGCGCGCTTCTCCGGGGGCGGCAGGAAAACAAACGCCGGCCGGCCCGCGACGGTGAAGTTCTCCGCATGAGGCAGCACGAGTTTGGGCGGCGCGCCGGCGGCCCTGGCCTTCGCGGGGGCACCGGTCCTGGCACCGGCTGAAAGCTGCGCGGCAAGGTAGCGGGTGGCGTTCTCGATCACGCGCAGATTCTCGGTCTGCTTGAACACCGGATAGGTCTCGTGTCCGGGCCGGAAGTAGAACACGCCGCCCTTGCCCACGCGCCAGAGCGAGC
>JBAYGL010000488.1:0-3895 GCA_041666725.1 Limisphaerales bacterium | reverse complement strand
GTTTGAGGGGCAACCGGCTGTGCACTGCCCGTCTTGCTGCGGGACCGGTTGAAGCTGGAGCCAGTGGTCGGGTTCGAACCGACGACCTGCTGTTTACGAAACAGCTGCTCTGCCACTGAGCTACACTGGCGCCAAAAATCGGCGGGCCGACATTAAGTGCGCGTAAAGCCGGAACGCAAGTCTTGAAGTGTCCTGTTTGCGAGCCGCACCCCGCACCATGCAATCCGCAAGCCAGCCTTTCCAGGGAACCACTGTTTCCTACTTCGCTCCCGCGCCTGTCAGCACCACCGGAATCGTCTTGAGCAGGATTTTCAAGTCCAGCCATAGCGACCAGTTGTCAATGTATTCGAGGTCCAGGCGCACCCATTCCTTGAAGCTCGAGACTTCGTTGCGCCCGCTGATCTGCCACAGGCACGTCAGGCCCGGTTTCACGCTCAGGCGGCGGCGGTGCGCGGGGTCGTTGATGCGCGAGATCTCGTCCACCGGCAGCGGCCTCGGTCCGACGAGACTCATTTCGAAACGCAGCACGTTCCAAAGCTGGGGCAGTTCGTCGATGCTCCATTTGCGCAGGAAGCGTCCCAGCCGGGTTGTGCGCGGATCGTTCGTCACCTTGAACACCGGGCCGTCCATCTCGTTGAAGCTCGCCAGCTCCGCCTTCAGCTGCTCGGCGTCCGTCACCATCGTGCGGAACTTGAGCATCGTGAACGGCCGGCCGTTGAGCCCGCTCCGCTGCTGTCGGAACAACACCGGCCCGGACGATGTCAGCTTCACGGCGAGCGCCGCCAGCAGCAGCAGCGGGGACACCAACGTCAACAGCACCAGCGCCCCGGCGAAGTCCAGCAACTGCTTGGCCACGCCCTGCCAGCTCGCCTCCGGCGCGGAACGGAACACCACGGTGGGCCGCCCGAGAAAGTCATCCACGCTGGTCTGCGAGATGCGCGTCTTGAAAAAGTCCGCCAGCAGCCACACCTCGACGCCTTCCAGCTCGCAAAGCTCGATGACCTTCTCCACCTGCTCGAAGTAAGTGTGCCGCGCGCTGAGGATCACGCCGTTGGCCGCGCGCTGATGCAGCAACTCGACAAGCCGTTCGCTGGAAGTCTGGTTCAAGTCCAGCTTCGCCAGCACCTCGACGCTGCCCCGTGCCCTCGCATCGAGATCGCTCTCAATCTGTGCGGTGTCTTCCGCCAGTCCGATCAGCACGACCCGCCGCTTCATCTGCTCCTGGCCGAGTTTGGACTGCAACCATCGCAGAGTTAACTCCTCCTTTGCCATCACCAGCAGAAAACTGAGGCCGCCGAAGAGGAAAATCACCGAGCGGGCCAGCTCCTGCTTGCGCAGGAACAATACCGTGACCAGGCCGAACATCGCGATGGTCACGGCGTGCGAAAGCATCCAGGCCGTTTCCCGGCGTGAAAAGAGCAGCGGACGGTTGTAGAACCCAAGCGCCTGCAGCAGGACCATGGTGCCGGGAAGGATCAGCAGATAAAGCCAGACGTATTGGTCGAAGGACTGAATCTCAGGAAGGCCCTGAAAGTAATTCACGGCTTCTCCACGCAGGCCATGCGCGAGCCAGAATGCCAAAGCGAACAATCCCGAGTCCGCCCATTGCTGGACTTGAGCACGGATTTGACGCTGGCGGCGTAACATGGTGCCTGACTAATGCCACCCTCGATGCCTCCCGTAAATACAATGTTCTACCGAAGGGGCCGCGAGACTCAAGCGACGGGGGTATTGACATCCCCCGGCGTCTCCTCCGCCCGCCCTCCTGCAATCTGGCGCAAACGGGCAAGCTCCACGTCCCGCTCGCGCAGCGCCGCCTCCAGCTCGTGTGCCGGTCCCCCCCTACGAAAAGGTCACGCTCGGGAACTTCTTCTGGATCGCCGCCTTTTGCTTCGGCCACTCATGCAGCTTCCAGTGCGGCCAGTCGCACGTGCTCGTCAGCCGCTTGCCATCAGGCGTGCAGAGCCAGAGCTTCACCGGCACCGCGCCTTCGCAAACGAGCGGATGAAACTCCAGCTTGAAGCATTCCTGCAACTTCACCTGCCCCTCGGGCGACATCGCCGTGCGCCCGCCACCCTCCGCCTCCTCGGAATAGGTCAGTTTCACCGGCCTGCCCGTCGGCCACGGGATTTGCATCGGCGTCAACTCTTCCAGCCAGCCCACCTGTTCGGGCGCGAGGTGTGCGGCGAAACCCGGCTTCAAAGCCACCGTCTGCGCCTCCTTCTGCAAGGACAGCCCCTTGAACGCCCGGGCCAGTGCAGCCGTCATCGCGGCGGCATCGAACGGCGGATATTCCAAGTCCGGCAACGCGGCGGCCACCAGGTTCACTCGGGCGATGAACTGTTTCACCTCGTGGCTCAGGTTTGGCAGCTCGAACCATCCCCGCATCGCCGCTTCCGCGAGGCAGCGACCCGCCGCCACCGGCTCCACTTCGCGTTGATGCTCTTGGCCGATGACCAGGTCACGGAAGCGCGCGAGTTTTACCGCCGCAACGCGCTTGTGCGTGCGGTCAAATACATGCTCCACCGTTGCGCCCAGATGCTGCGGATACAGCTCCTTCAGCCACTCCGGCTTCACCGCCGTGGCCAGGCCGAGCAACGTCAGCGGCCGCAGCACGCCGTCCGTCTCGCGCATCGCCGACGCGACGAACATCGGTGCCTTGTGCACCACGCTCTCGCGCATCAACGTCCCCTGCCGCCCCTCGGTCATCTCACACTCCAGCGTCCCCTGGTCGCGCCGGATGGCGAGCTGGTCAATGAAACCCGCCGCAAGGCATTTCAGCAGCGCATCGTTGTCGGGAGCGGCTGGCTTGGGCGGGGAGGTAACTGGTGGGTTGGTAATTAGTCCGGCCTTCGCCGCCTTGGACTGATTGCTAATCACTAAGCACTCTTCCTCCCCCAACCCCTCCCTCTCGGCGATGTCCAGAATCTGCCGGTAAGTCAGCTCCACCTCGCGCGCGACCTTCGCATTGATGCCTCGGCTGCGGCACGCATCCAGGTTAAACCCGTTTTGTTTCGCGAATTCGAAGGCACGCATCAGCGTGAAGAAATCCGAATCCTCGCTCGCCTCGAACAGCTCGCGGTTCTCCGCCGCGCGCGCATCGCCCCGCATCACCCGCATGAGCAGGTCGCGCCCGCTCACCAGCGCCGCGCACAGCGCCGCCGCCGGCACGCACCCGCGCCGCCCGGCCTCCACCAGCATCCGCGAGTAACGCGGATGCATGGGCAGGCGGAGCATCTGGCGACCGATGGCCGTGAGGTCGCTGCTCTCGTAGCCGCCGACGTGAGGAGGCGGACTCATCGGATCGGTCGCCGCTGGAATCCGCCTCCTCACCTCGGCGGCTACGGGCGCCAGTGCGCCCAGCATCACGAGCAGGCGCTCCGCCCGCTCCACCGCCGTCGCATCCGGCTGATCCAGCCAGTCGAATGTCACCGCGCTCCTGATGCCGAGCGAGTGCAGAAGCAAAACCACTTCAGCCAAATCCGCGCGCTGGATTTCCGGCGTGTTGCGCGCGGGCCGGTTCAGGTGCCCGCTCTCCGTCCACAGCCGCCAGCAGGTGCCCGGCGCGGTGCGGCCCGCCCGGCCCTTGCGCTGGTCCGCACTGGCCCGGGAAATCTCCTCGATGAACAGCGTTTGAATCCCGCGCTCCGCGTCGTAGCGGGCGACGCGTGCCTCGCCGCCGTCCACCACGTGGCGGATGCCGTCAATCGTCACGCTCGTCTCCGCGACGTTCGTGGACACGACGATTTTTCGCCGTGAACTCGGTGCGAACGCGCGGTCCTGATCATCCGGCGAAAGGTCGCCATGCAACGGGATGAAGTCGCAATCCTCAGCAAGTCGCGCAGCCCGGAGCGCGTTGATCGTCCGGTTGATCTCGCCCATGCCCGGCATGAAC
>JBAYGL010000487.1:0-3905 GCA_041666725.1 Limisphaerales bacterium | reverse complement strand
TTCCAACAAGCAGCTACTGCTGCGTGGGGTGGCGCTGCTGGTGGGCACGATGCTGTTGGCGGGCCTGGCGATCGCGAAGTCCGAAGGAGCATTCGCCGGGCACGTCGAGGTCGTCGCGCTGCTGGACGACGTCGCGCGTGATGAAGACGTTGTTGCACCGGACCTGGACGGCGCGCGCGATGGAGATCATGTCCCCGTAATCACGCAGCCGCCGTTCCCACGCGGAGCCGACCTCGACGCTCTGGCCGAACGCCTCCTGCATCTGGTGGTTGAGCCAGAGGGTGAAGCCCACCGTGAGGATGTTGAACATCGCCAGCACGTAATAGAGCAGGTGCCATTGCTGGCGCGGTTGGGACCGTCCGCCGATTTTGCCCAGCCCTGATGCTTGCGTTGTTGAAGAATCGGCCATGGGGAAAATCAGGCATGGTTTGACGGCTCCCCGGAGAGCATCTGCCGCAGGGTGTGCAGAAGCTTGTCGGCCGTGTAGGGCTTCGTCAGGATGCCGACTCCAAGAGAGCGCAGTTCGTCGAATTTGGCATCTTGTTCCAGACCGCTGGAGGCGATGATTTTAACTCCCGGGTCCAGCTTCCTGATCACGCGAGTCAATGCGAGTCCATCCATCACGGGCATCATCACGTCGGTGATGATGAGGTGGACGCCGCCCGGGTGACGGGAGAACAATGTGAGCGCCTCCGCACCGTCTGCGGCGGAGAGGACCTTGTAATTGTGGCGTTCCAGCAGTTTGCACGTGGCTCCGAGGATGCCGGGCTCGTCATCTACCAGGAGAATCGTCTGACCCTGCCCAACTGGAAGCGCTTCGCGCACGGCCTCGTCATTTGCCATCACGGCGTTGGGGGTGGCCGGCAGCAGCACGTTGAAGGCGGTGCCTTTGCCGACTTCGCTATACAGATGGATCATCCCGTCGTGGCTTTTCACGATGCCCATGACGGTCGCCAGTCCGAGGCCGGTGCCTTTGCCGGCCTCCTTGGTGGTGAAAAACGGGTCGAATATCTTTTCCTGGATTGCCTTCGGTATGCCCGTCCCCGTGTCTGTGACCCGGAGGCTGACGAACGGCCCCTGTTTTGAATGGGCGTCCTGCGCCGCGTAATGCTCGTCGAGCTGCACGTTCTCCGCGATGACCTTCAAGGTGCCGCCCTGGGGCATCGCGTCGCGGGCGTTGATGCACAGGTTGAGGAGTATCTGGTGGATGTGGGTGGGATCGCCCATGATGGGCCAGAGGTTGTCCGCCACTTCCGAGACAAGGCTGATGTTCTTGGGAAACGTTTCCCGCGCGATCTTTATCATCTCCTTGATGACGTGCCGCAGCTGCACCACCACGCGTTCCCCTTCGATGCCGCGTCCAAAGGCGAGCAGCTGCTTGACGATGTCGCTGCCGCGCTGGGCGTTGGTCTCAATGGTGTCCAGCAGCCGGTCGAAGTCCTCGGCGGGCAGCTCCTCCATCCGCAGCAGCGGCGCGGACATCATGATGGGGGAAAGGATGTTGTTGAGATCGTGCGCCACGCCGCCGGCCAGCGTGCCGATGCTGTCCATTCGCTGTGATCGGAGGAACTGGTTCTCCAGCCGCTTTTTCTCGGTGATGTCCGTGCTGAGGACAAGCACGGAGATCGGCTGGCCGTCGTTGTCGCGCACCAGCGTCCAGCGGCTGCTGACTGTGACCTCCCGTCCGTCGCGCGCGAACTCCTTCAACTCGCCGCTCCATTCGCCCTTTTCGAAAAGCTCCGTTTGCGCCGCTTCAAACGGCTTGGTGTCCTTCATCACCAGCTCGGTCACGGGCCGCCCGCGCACTTCATCCGCCGTCCAGCCATACACACGCTCGGCTCCCCGGTTCCAGTATAGGACCTCGTGACTGAGGTTGCGGACGACGATGGCATCGTGGGCGAGGTCCAGCAGGCGCGCCTGGGAGCGGATTTGCGCCTCGCTTTCCCGCAGTGCGTTCTCCGCCCGCTTGCGTTCGGTGATGTCGGAGGTGATGCCGTCGGCGACCAGCTGGCCGTCCTTCTCGTAAATCGAGGAGGCGCGCAGCAGCAGCCAGACCTGCCGTCCGTCCTTGTGCTCGTAGCGGCATTCCACCTCGAAGCGTTGCTGCCGTGCGAACAGCGCCTGCCACGCCTCACGCAGTCGCGCGGCGTCCTCGGGCTGCACTCGCGCAAGCCCCAGCGCGGCTCCCCGCGCCTTCAGCTCCTCGACGCTGAAGCCGTAAATCCGTTCCGCGTTGCCGCTCATGAACAGCGCGTCCCCCGCCGCGTTCACCGTCCAGACTGCGTCGGGGATGTGGTTCACCAGCGACCGGAATTTTTCCTCGTTGAGTTTCAGCGCCTCATGCGCCATCCGCCGCTCGGTCATGTCCCGCGTCACCACGCCGTAACCGCGGAGATTCCCGTCGCCGCGACGCAACGCGGTGATGACCACGTTGGCCCAGAACTGCGTCCCGCCCTTCTGCATGCGCCAGTCCTCGTCCTCGAACTGTCCCATCTCCTCCGCCAGCCGCAGGTCCAGCTCCGGCTTGCCAAGTTCCACATCGCCGGGCGGATACATCCGCGCGACGTGCTGGCCGATCATTTCCGCAGCCGGGTAACCGAAGAGGTTTTCCGCCCCGTGGTTCCAGGTCAGCACGCACGCCTCCGGGTCCAGCGTGACAATGGCGTAACCCTTCACCTCGTCCACCAGCAGGCGGAAGCGCTCGTCGCTCTCGCGCAGCGCATCCTCCGCCAGCTTGCGTTCGATGGCCGTGGCCAGCACGTTCGCGATGGCCTGGAGAAAATGGGCATCCCCCGGGGTGAAGGCACGGACGCGGGCTGAGTGCGCTCCCAGCACGCCGAACGCCCGGTTCCGCAGCCGGATGGGCACCGTCAAACCGCCCGCCACACCGTGCTCACGCAACAATGCGGAAGGCTGGAAGCGTGTTTCCGCCGACCAGTCCGCGATGATGACCGCCGCGCCGCCCCGCCAGGTCGCCCCGGCCTGCGACTCGCTTGCTGCCGCCACCCGGATTTGTCCCACGCAGCCGGGCCGCCAGCCTGTGCCGGCCCGCAGAAACAGGGCCTCCTCACTCGGCGCCAGTTCGAGAATCTCGCAAAACTCCACTCCGAGGGACTCGGTCACGCGCTCCGCCGTGCCGGCCAGCAGCGCGTCCAGTTCCATGCCCGCCAGCGCCCATTGCCCGAACTCCGCCAGCGCGGCCTGCTGCCGCGCGCGCGCCGCCGTTTCCTGCCGCAGGCGTTCCTGTGCGCGATGTTCCTCCGCTTCGCGCAGGGCCCGTTCGATGGTGGGCCGCAGCCGCACCAGGTTCGCCTTGCGCACATAGTCCGCCGCCCCGCCGCGCAAGGCGGTGACGGCGGCGTCTTCGTCCATCTGACCCGATACGAAAATGAAGGGCACCCCGCAGCCGCTCTGCTGGACCATGGCCAGCGCGTCGAGGCCGCTGAACTCCGGCAGCACGTAGGCGGAAAGGATGACGGTCCAGCCGCCCTTCGCGAATGCCTCCTGAAACGCCGCTTCGGTCCACACTCGTTCCGTCGTCAGCTCATAGTCCCCCCGCCGCAACTCCGTGAGAATGGCCGCCGCGTGGCTCTCCTCGTTCTCGACCAGCAACACATGCAGGGGGACGGCCATTCAGCACCTTTTCCCTTCAAGGCTGGCTGCTGAATGGCAGCGGTGAATGCGCAGGCTGGACACGGCGCGGAGGCTAGCGGCCGGCCAATTAAACCGCAATTCTCATTCTGTCGCCGTGTGGAATTGTTCTCAAAACAGGACGTTTCAATCCGTGACGATGCAGTTGGAGCGCGGCATTCATGCCGCAGAAACGCGGAATTCAAAGGGGGTTGATGAGCTTTCGAGCCATCCGCGCGAACGAACCAAGCGGTTCGGGCGGCAGCCGGCGCAGG
>JBAYGL010000486.1:0-3921 GCA_041666725.1 Limisphaerales bacterium | reverse complement strand
GAGGTCGATGAGGATGTCCCGCGGCTCGGCACCCTTGCTGGGGCCCACGTAGCCGCGTTCCTCCAGCACGTCCATGATGCGGGCGGCGCGGTCGTAGCCAATCTTCAGCCGGCGTTGCAGGAGCGAGACGCTGGCCTTTTGCTCGCTGCGGATGACCTCGATGCACTGCTCGATAAGTTCCTCGTCTTCACCCTCGCCTTCCTCGGCGTCGAAGGCTTGGGCCACGGTGCCGGTCGCCTTTTGCAGGGCGTTGTGGATTTCCATCTCGTAGCTGGGCTTGCCCTGTTTGGCGATGAAGTCCACGACGGCATGAATTTCCTCGTCAGTGATGAGCACGCCCTGCGCGCGAGTGAGTTTCGCAGAGCCGGGCGGCAGGTAGAGCATGTCGCCCTTGCCGAGCAGCTTGTCCGCACCCATCGTGTCGAGAATCGTCCGCGAGTCCACTTTGCTGGCGACCCGGAAGGCGATGCGCGCCGGAATGTTCGCCTTGATGCCGCTGGCGATGACGTCCACGGAAGGCCGCTGCGTGGCGACGATGCAGTGGATGCCGGTTTCGTGTGCTGCTTGTGTGATGCGAGCAAGAGAAGATTCCACATCTTTGCCGACGACAGGAATCAACTCCTCAAGAGAATCAATTATAATGACCACAAAACTCAACTTCTCCGGAATCGCGATATCTACCTCGCGCGGCAGCGGCTTGTCCTTTAGGCGTTCATTGAACGACTTCATATTGCGGACGCCAACCCGGGCGAAGATTTGGCGGCGTTTCTCCATTTCGTTGACCACCCAGCGGAGCGCGAGGATGACCTTCTTGGGATCGGTGACGACGGGGACGACGAGGTGCGGGAGCGCGTTGTATTGCTGCAGCTCGACGACCTTGGGGTCGATCATCACGAAGCGGAGCTGGTCTGGGGAGAACTTGTAGAGCAGCGAGGCGACGATGGAGTTGATGCAGACGGACTTGCCCGAGCCGGTGCTGCCGGCGATGAGCACGTGGGGCATCTCCCCGAGGTCGGCGATGACCGGCGTGCCGTAAACGTCCTTGCCGAGCGCGAGAGGGATGCGGGCCTTGGAGTTCTTCCACTCGTCCGACTCGAGCAGGTCACGCATGATGACCTTGGTCTTCACGCGGTTGGGCATCTCGACGCCAACGGAGGACTTGCCGGGCACGGGCGCGAGGATATTGATGCACTCAGCCTCGAGCGCTACGGCGATGTTGTTGTTGAGCGCGGTGATTTTCTCCAGCGGCACGCCGGGCGCGGGATGCAGCTCGTAGCGCGTGATGGTCGGGCCTTTGGTGATGTCGCCCAGGGCCACCTCGATGTCGAACTGCGCGAGCGTGTTCTTCATCAACTGCGCGTTGGCCATCAGCTCCTCCTTCGTCTCCGTTGGCTTGAGCGTGAGGTCGGGGTGCTGGAGGAAATCCAGCGGCGGGAGCTGGTAATTCCCGATGAGCGGCACGCTCGCGACGGTCATCGGCTTTTTCGGCTTCGGCTTCGGGCGCGGGGCGGAGCCGCTGGCGTCGAAGATTGTCGGGCTAGGTGGTGTGTCGGCAGACTTGGCCTTGCCGACTCGCTCAACTTCGTCTTGTAGCCGCTTGGCCTCCCATTCCAGTTCCTTCGCCCGCTTTTCCAACGCGAGTTCCTCAGCGCTTGCGTCGTTGGCAGCACCGTCGGACGACAGGGTTGTGAGGCCGACGCCCGCATCTATATCTGGTTTGGAAAGGACAGTTGCCTCGCCGCAATGTGGACATGTCACGAATTCGCCAGTGCCGTAACTTGGAAACTCAATGCGTCCTTGGCAGGTTTCGCACTCGCACACGAAGTAATCTGTTTTGTCCTTGCTCACTTCGATCATGCCTTTGATTGCTTCCGCCAAGGCAGCACCCAAGCCAACCTGCGATACAAGAAAGAGCTCGTTCAATCCAGTTTTGCTCTTGAAATGAACCCGCTCATAGGTGGCGGCGAGAATCTGTGGAGCGGAGCTTGCCGCTTGGGCATCAGATGGAATAACAAATGGTGACATCCGCCCGGCAGGGGAGACTTCTATCAGAAGTTCGTCATACAAAACAGTTCCAACTTCACCCTGATCAACAATGAGAACACGTTCCGGGAGGAAATAGAGCGTTTGCCTGCCGGCAGGCAACTGAAATACTTGGACATTGCAATGAAGAAAACGAGGTTCCTCGGGACGCAAGCTGACAGGATTCCGTCGTGTAATCGCTCCATCGTGCGTCAGCGAAGGCACATGCCATATCCCTTGACAGGCCGAAACGGTTCCAAGCACCCCACACAGACGGTCGTATGCTTGCTGAACAGGTGGTTCCAAACAGTAGGTTTGGGACACTTTTCCCTTCGCCCAGTCGTGCCGCAATGACCACGCGGTAATTCCGATCAAGAGAGGGGCAACGAAGCTCAGAATCACCGCGCTAAGTTTAGCGAGAATTAGAACGAACAGCACGAAACCACAAACTGCCGCCACAAGCGGGCCGAGCTGTATTCGTGTTGTCGCTGCTTTAATGTCAGCAAGCAGTTCAGTGGCATTGCCGCCTGCCATCTGGAGGACGCTCCCGCTTTCAACTTGCTGGTCATATGGGATCGGACGGTAGGGAAATCCGATCATGGATTTCGAAGCCGTTTTGCGTGGCTTCCGTTGACGCGGATTCAACGAAGATCTGAAATAAACTCCCCCTGCCCCCATGTGGAGATAATCACCCCTTGGACCTGTTCCGACTCGGAATCCCTTAATTCCAGTCGAAACGCCGATTCCTGACTTGCTGAAATTCAGGCGAAAGGGTCCGAAAGAAATGCTTTTTCTGAAGTAAAAGCCCATCGCTCTTCGTTAAGTCTTTGGGTATCGAATCCGTTATACTCACACCATCTGCTGGCCCGCGCCGTCGTGGCCTTCGCCATCGAGGTCGATGAGGATGTCGCGCGGCTCGGCACCCTTGCTGGGGCCCACGTAGCCGCGTTCCTCGAGCACGTCCATGATGCGCGCGGCGCGGCCGTAGCCGATCTTGAGGCGGCGCTGCAGGAGCGAGACGCTGGCCTTTTGTTCGCTGCGGATGACCTCGATGCACTGCTCGATGAGTTCCTCGTCCTCGCCCTCGCCTTCCTCGGCATCGAAGGGCTGGGCCACGGTGCTCGGGGCTTTTTGCAACGCGTTGTGGATCTCCATCTCGTAGCTGGGCTTGCCCTGCTTCGCGATGAAGTCCACGCAGTGGTTGATCTCCTCGTCGGTGATGAGCACGCCCTGCGCGCGGATGAGCCGGGCGGAGCCGGGCGGCAGGTAGAGCATGTCGCCCTTGCCCAGCAACTTGTCCGCGCCCATGGCGTCGAGAATCGTGCGCGAGTCCACCTTGCTGGCGACCTGGAAGGCGATGCGGGCCGGGATGTTGGCCTTGATGACGCCGGTGATCACGTCCACGGAGGGCCGCTGCGTGGCGACGATGCAGTGGATGCCGGCGGCGCGCGCCATCTGAGTGATGCGCGCGATGCACATCTCCACGTCGGCGGGGGCTACGAGCATCAGGTCCGCCAGCTCGTCGATGATGCAGACGATGTAACTGAGCTTCTCGGGGATGATGATGTCCTCGTCGCGCGGGACGACGATCTCCTCGTCAATCTGGACGGCGAAACCATCCGCACCGGCCTCGACCTTTTCCTTTTTCGCAGACAACGGCAGCTCCAGCTCGGGCTGGGGCAGCGGCTTGTCCTTCGGGCGGTCGTTGAACGACTTGATGTTGCGGACGCCCACGCGGGCGAAGATCTGGTAGCGCTTCTCCATCTCGTTGACGACCCAACGCAGCGCGAGGATGACCTTCTTGGGGTCGGTGACGACGGGGACGACGAGGTGCGGAAGCGCGTTGTATTGCTGCAGCTCGACGACCTTGGGGTCGATCATCACGAAGCGGAGCTGGTC
>JBAYGL010000485.1:0-3962 GCA_041666725.1 Limisphaerales bacterium | reverse complement strand
TGTTGCCCATGTGGGGGCATGTCGTGCTGACGGCAAAGAGGCGGTCTTGATGGCGGATGACGAAGAAATCGCTCCGGATGAAATCCTCGGAGATTCCTTCCTGGGTGAAACTCTTGAGCGGGCCGATGTCAACCGACGGCAATTTGGCGGCGGGTGCGCCGCCCACGCCGCTCAAGGTGCCGAGGAGGCAGCCCGATCCGGCCGCAAGAAACTGCCGCTGACTGACCGACAGCCGACGCCCGTTGCCCCCGGCGCATCGCCCGTCTCCACCAGTGCATGCGCAGTGGCTGCCAGGGGAGTGGTTCTCATCGGTTTTCACGGATGCCGGGATATTGAATGCCTTCCCCAGTGTCAAACCAAACCTGACAAACAGTCAGCAGGGATTGGTGCCGGTGCCGGGATTCGAAGCTTTTGCCGCGACTTTGCGGTTTCGCGCGATGATGCATCAAAACACTGCTGTCTGCACTGAAACGCTTTGCGGTCCGGATTCACAATGCACATACTCTCCCCCGGTGTTTTGAGTCCAAAACGCCCCAAGCCAGCCGTTCAAAGACATGGCCCGCCCGATGAAAAAACTGCTCTGCCTTCTCGGTTTCCTCTGCCTGCTGCCGGCCCGTCCGCTTGCCGCCGGGCAGCCCAACATCATTTTCATCCTGAGCGACGACCTCGCCCAGGGCGACGTCGGCTGCTACGGACAGAAGCTCATCCAGACCCCGAACCTCGACCGCATGGCGCGCGAGGGCACGCGTTACACGCAGGCGTATTGCGGCACGACCGTCTGCGCGCCGAGCCGCACGTCGCTCATCACGGGCCTTCACACCGGCCACTCGCCCATCCGCGCGAACCGCGAGGTGCAGCCCGAGGGCCAGAAGCCGCTGCCCGCCGGCACGGTGACGGTCGCGCAAATCCTCAAGTCCGCCGGCTACGCGACCGCGTGCTGCGGCAAGTGGGGCATGGGCATGTTCGACACGACCGGCAGCCCGCTGAAGAACGGCTTCGACCACTTCTTCGGCTACAACTGCCAGCGCCACGCGCACAGCTATTTCCCGAAATACCTCTACCGCGACGACCGGCGTTTCGAGCTGCCCGGCAATGACGGCAACACCAAAGTCGAGGGCACCGGCCCCATCTACGCGCAGGACCTCATCGCCGACGAGACGCTGAAGTTCGTGAAGGCGAACAAGGACCGCCCGTTCTTCCTCTATTACTCGATCACGCTTCCGCACGGGACGTTCCAGATCAACGACCAGGGCATCTACAAGGACAGGCCGTGGACCGCGCAGCAGAAGAACTACGCCGCGATGGTCACGCGCCTGGACTCAGACGTGGGCCGGCTGCTCGCGCTGTTGAAGGAACTCGGCCTCGACGAGAAAACGCTCGTCATGACCGCCGGCGACAACGGCTCCTCCTTCAGCCCGCAGTCGGAAATCGGAAGACTCTTCGAGCAGGCCGGCAACGGGCTGCGCGGCTTCAAACGCGACCTCTACGAGGGCGCGCTGCGTCAGGCGGCCATCGCGCGCTGGCCCGGGACCGTTCCCGCCGGACGCGTGAGCCACGAGCCGTGGGCGTTCTGGGATTTCCTTCCGACCGCCGCCGAGCTCGCCGGCGCGAAGCTTCCGGCTGGCTTCAAGCCCGACGGCCTTTCCCTCGCGAGCTTCCTCAAGGGTGGCGCGGCCCCGGCGCGCGACTATTTTTACTGGGAGCTGCACGAAGGCCCGTCGCTCCAGGCCGTCCGCTTCGGCGACTGGAAGGCCGTGAGGAACGGCCCCGGCGCGAGGACCGAACTCTACGATCTCCAGGCCGACGCCGGTGAAAAGACCAACCTCGCCGCCACCCGGCCCGAGCTGGTTGCGAAGGCGGAATCGCTCTTCAAGTCCGCGCGCACCGACCACCCCGACTGGCCGCTCCGCGACCGCGCACCCGGCAAGGGCAGGCAGGGGAAGAAGTGAGAGAGCGCGAAACACGCCAGGCACCCGCGTCCAGAGGCGCATCTTGGACGCTGCCCCCGAAGGAGCGCGGCTTTCAAGCCGCAGCAGGCTGGAGAACGAGCGGCGCGTTGGATTTACCGCCTGCGTTCGCCACCTTCGGACGCCTCTGCGGCGTGAACGGCGCGCTCCACGTCCAGGCAACTCTCTGTTGACCGGAGAGAGCGGGGAAAATAGCGTCGCGCCATGCCTGCCGAGGAAGATTGCAGAGCGCAATCTAACTAGATGCTAGGCCGCCGCACACCTTTATGCCAGACGACCACGAATTATTTCAGGGCTTTTGGAAGCTGGTTGGTAGTTCGCTCGGCGGCCAAGACCACCGACACCCCGATATGGGCACGGTCTTTCGATTTCATGGGAATCGTTTCATCCACATTCGGACTCGCAGTTCGTATCGCTTCGAGCTTCAGTCAGACACCACACCGAAGGGAATTGATTTCATTCTCGTTTCCACCAGAGGAGTGGCGCGAGGGATTTACGAGTTGGACGGAGACACGCTCCGTATACGCAAGAACGGCTGGGGAGTTGTTCGTCCGACCTCGTTCGACGACCCCGTCTGGTTCAAGCATCCCGTGGAGACTTATACCCGTTACAAGCGTCGTGTGCCGATGAAGCGGCGAGTGAAGGCACTGATTCCCAAGACGGTTGTTCCAGGCGGCCTCATCCCGAAAGGATTACTTGATGATGTCATTGGAGATTCAAAAGATGCGGTCTAACCATACGCTGCTAACCAGGCGCATCCAGCTCCCTTGCCCCGGCGTCTGGTCCGAAGTATGTCTTTGCCCATGCGCCGAACCGTCCTGTTCTTCTGTGCGTTTCTGACCGTGCTGGGGGCCCGGCTGTCCGCCGCCCCGAAGCCAAACGTCCTCATCTTCCTCGCGGACGACGCGGGCTGGGGCGACTACAGCGTGTGCGGCAACACGAACCTCAAGACGCCCAGCATTGATTCGATCGCCCGCGCGGGCGCGTCGCTGGACCGCTTCTACGTCTGCGCCGTGTGCGCGCCCACGCGCGCGGAGTTTCTCACGGGCCGCTACCATCCGCGCGGCGGCGTGCGCGGCGTCTCGACGGGCCAGGAGCGGCTGAACCTTGACGAGAAGACCGTGGCCGACGCGTTCAAGGCCTCCGGCTACGCGACCGGCGCGTTTGGAAAATGGCACAACGGCAGCCAGTGGCCCTTCCACCCGAACGCGCGCGGCTTCGAGGAATACTACGGCTTCACCTCCGGCCACTGGGGCGAATACTTCAATCCGCCCCTGGAACACAACGGCCGGCTCGTGCGCGGCAACGGCTTCATCGCCGACGACCTCACCGACCACGCGATCCAGTTCATCGAGCGCAACCGGTCAAAGCCGTTCTTCTGCTACCTGCCCTACAACACGCCGCATTCGCCGTGGGCGGTGCCGGACAAGTTCTGGCAGCGCCACAAGGACGCGCCGGTTGCCATGCGCAGCCAGGAGGCCGGGAAGGAAGTGCTGGACGAGACGCGCTGCGCGATGGCGATGGTCGAAAACCTCGACTGGAACATCGGGCGCACGCTCCAACGCCTCGACGAACTCAAGCTCGCCGACAACACCATCGTCATCTTCTTCTCCGACAACGGCCCGAACTCGTGGCGCTGGAACGGCGGCATGAAGGGCCGCAAGGGCTCGACCGACGAGGGCGGCGTGCGCTCGGTGTTCTTCCTGCGCTGGCCCGGCGGCGGCATCCGGCCCGGCACCGTCGTGCGCGAAATCTCCGGCGCGATCGACCTGCTGCCCACGCTCACGGCCATGGCCGGCATCCCGCGCGCCGGCGACAAGCCGCTCGACGGCCGGAATCTTTTCCCGCTGCTCCGTGGCGGGCAGCACAACTGGCCGGACCGCGTCATCTTCAACAGCTACGGCGGCAACGTCAGCGCCCGCACGCAGCAATACCGCCTCGACAACACGGGCGCGCTCTTCGACATGGTCGCCGACCCGGGCCAGCAGAAGAACA
>JBAYGL010000484.1:0-3971 GCA_041666725.1 Limisphaerales bacterium | reverse complement strand
GCATGTCGCGGCGGGCCTGGCGATCCACGCCGGGCGGGTTCTGGATGAACAAGACGGGATCGCCCTGGGCGCGCAACGCCACGCCCGTGTGGCGCGTGGGCAGGAAGCCCGAACTCCACATGCGCGTGAACAGCGCCTGTGCCGGCGCCTTGGACGACCAGGTGGGCGTGAGCACGACAAACGAGGGCAGATCGTTGTTCTCGCTGCCCAGGCCGTAGCTCAACCACGATCCGAGGCTTGCGCGGCCCGGCACCTCGCTGCCGGTCATCACGAAGGTGCAGGCCGGGTCATGGTTGATGGCCTCGGTGTGGATGGTGCGGATGACGGCGAGTTCGTCGACCAGCTTCGCCGTGTGGGGCAGCAGCTCGCTCACCCATGTGCCGGCCTTGCCGTGCTGGGCGAACTTGAACATCGAGGGCGCGACGGGCAGCCGTGCCTGGCCGCTGGTCATGGTGGTGATGCGCTGGCCCTTGCGGATGGAGTCGGGCAGATCCTTGTCGAACTGCGCCTCGAGCTGGGGCTTGTAATCCCAGGTGTCAATCTGCGACGGCCCGCCGTTCATGTGCAGGTAGATGAGCCGTTTGGCCTTGGGTGCGAAGTGCGGCAGGCCGGCCAGCGCAGGATGGACGCGCGCGCCCTTGGCCTTGGTCGGCGCACCGAAGGCGTCGCGCGACATGGCGGCCAGCGCGAGCGAGCCGGCGCTCAGGCCGGCGGCTCGGAAGAACTGGCGGCGGGTCTGGTGGAGGAGGTAGTCGTGGAGGGGGTTCATGGGAAAGTGTTCAGTATTCAGTTTTCAGTAATCAGCGGGTCACCGGAACCACGCGGCACAAAGTAGTGGTCGGGCGTTTCGCGAAGGGCGGTGGTGAACTCGTCGGAGCAGAAGGATTCCCAGTCGTTCATCATCTCACCCAGCATCTTGCCAACTTCCTTCGCCAAGGAACCGATGTGATGCGCCTCCTCGCGGCTGATGTAGTCGTCGTCGAATGCAGCAATGGTCCAGTGCTGCGTTTCCATCTGCTCGCCGTCGGCGTCAGACAATTTGCTGACGAAATGCTTTGGATAACGGCGCTTCGCCCATGCCTCAGAAATCTGCGCGCCAATGCTCCGAGCCGCCCGTCGCCACTGGTCGGTTAGTGAGTAGGCCTCTTCTCTCGGGAAACGCTTGGTAATTTTGAAAACCTCACGCGAGAGCACCCGCGCCTTCTGATAAACCCGCAGCTCATGGAAGCTCCGGGCATACGGCAGCGCTTCGGGAACCCTGCCGGCCCCGTCCGCCTTCGGAACTGAATACTGAACACTGTTCACTGAATACTCCTTCAATTCTTCGTCACCACTTCATCCAGGTTCAGAATCAAGTTCGCCACCATCGCATAAGCCGCCAGCTCACTCGGGTCTAGCGAAGCATCAGGCTTCGACTCGCCGAAGGTGATGGCTTTCTTCGCGGCGTCGGTGCGGCCTTGGTATTTGGCCCATTGCGTGAAGAGCGCGTCGGAAAGCAGGGCGGCTTCGGCCTTCGTCGGCGGGCGGGCCGTGGCGAGGCGGAAGCCCCAGGCGAGGCGGGCTTCGGCGTGACTGCCGCCTTCTTTCAACATGCGCTGGGCAAACGCGCGCGCGGCCTCGAAGTGCTGCACGTCGTTCATCAGGACGAGCGCCTGGAGCGGCGTGTTGCTGCGCTCGCGCCGCACACAGGCCTGCTCGCGGCTCGGCGCGTCAAAGGTCGTCATGCTCGGGGCCGGCGCGGTGCGCTTGATGAACGTGTAGAGGCTGCGCCGCCAGAGCGCGTCGCCGTCGTCGCGCTTGTAGGTCTTGGTGTTGCTGCCGGAGTAGGCGACCGGTTCCCAGATGTTGTCGGGCTGGTAGGTGCGCACGCCCTTGCCGCCAAGGGTTGGCACCAGCAGGCCGCTCACGGCGAGGACGTTGTCGCGGACCTGCTCGGCGTCGAGGCGGAAGCGGGGACCGCGCGCGTAGAAGCGGTTCTCCGGGTCGGCGGCGATTTTCTGGGGCGTGGTCTTCGAGTCCTGCCGGTAGGCTGCGGAGGTCACGAGCAGTTTGACGAACCGCTTCACGTCCCAGGCGGGTCGGGGATTGGGTCTGGCGTCTGGCGTCTGGGGTTGTGCGTCGCGGCCCGCGGCCCCATCCGCGAGACTCGAGACCCCGGACCCCATGAATTCCACGGCCAGCCAGTCGAGCAGTTCGGGGTGCGACGGTGCCTGGCCCTGCGCGCCAAAGTCGGACGAAGTCTTCACCAGGCCGGTGCCGAAGAACTGCTGCCAGAAGCGGTTCACCGTCACGCGGGCGGTGAGCGGATGCTGCGGGCTGACGAGCCATTTCGCGAAGTCGAGGCGGTTGGTGGTGCTCGACTTGGGCAGCGGCGGGAGCGCGGCGGGCACGTTCGGCCAGACCTGCTGGCCGGGTTTGGTGTATTGACCGCGCAGCATCACGAAGCTGTCGCGCGGCTTTTCCAGATCCTTCCAGATGAAGGTGGCGGGGATCGTCTTGTCGAATTCCTCCAGTGCCCTGGCGACCGGCTCCCTCTCAGAGTGGAGCATGTCAAAGGCGGGCCTTGTGGTGTTGCAAACGGACTCGAAATAATACTCGTGCAGCCGCTTTGTTTCCTCGGGCTTGCGATCCTCCAGTTTCACTGAACGGAATATCCGGCGCACATCCTCGGGGAAGGACTGCACGAGCTTGCCCTGGTTTTCCTTGAGCCAGAGGGCGAGCGACTCGTTCGGGTCCTTCGAAGGATTGCTCTCGCCGGTCACGCCGACCTTGTCCCAATACACCGTGCCGCCGGCGAGGGTGAGGGCGAATCCCTTGATTTGCTGTCCGGCCTTCAGCCCGAGCTGCGACGCGGCGAACTCCAGTTTCACCCACTTGTCGGGCTTGGGCAGGTCGCCGAGGCGTTTGCGCTCGTTTGTGTCCTTCGTGCCGATGTCAAGTGCGTCGATGTCGCCCCACACCGCGCGGTGGGACCATTTGCCGGTGTTGAGTTCGATCATCACGGCCTTCGGCGCGTCCTTCGGATCAAGGTAGGCGTGCAGCGATATCCTGCCGTTGGGCGGGATTGTAAACGGCGCTTTCAGATCGGAGAAAATGTCCTTGCCGACTTCCTTGCTGCTGCGTTTGAGCGCGCGTTTGCCGGCGAAGACCTTGCCGTCCTGCCCCGTGACCCACCGGGCTGCGGGCGTGGCGGGGGTGCTGTGTGCTTTTGCGCCGGCGGGGAAATCGTCGTCCAGCCAGGTCACGTCAAACTTCTTCACGGGTGGCGGCGGGTTCAATGTGGAAGGGTCGGTGTAATGCACCTTGGTCAGCTCCGCTTTGATGCGCTTGTCGAAAGCGGCAAGCTGCGCGTTGAAATCGTCGAGCTTCTTCTGCTGTTCGGGAGTGGTGAGCTTGAGGATGGGCGCGGTGAGCAGGATGTTGCCGTCCATTGCCGGGTCGGCGTTGCTTTGGAAGAAGGCATACATCGAGTAAAAGTCCTTCATCGTGATGGGGTCGTATTTGTGGTCGTGGCAGACGCAGCAGCCGGCGGTCACGCCCATCCAGACGGCGGCGACGGTTTCAGTGCGGTCCACCGCGTAGCGGAAGATGAACTCCTCGTTGATGCTGCCGCCCTCGCTGGTGGTGACATTGCAGCGGTTGAAGCCGGTGGCGATGAGCTGGTCCCGCGTCGGATTGGGCAGCAGATCGCCCGCAAGCTGCTCGATGGTGAACTGGTCGAAGGGCTGGTTGCGGTTGAAGGATCTCACCACCCAGTCGCGATAGGGCCACATGGAGCGCTCGTTGTCCAGATGCAGCCCGTGCGTGTCGCCGTAGCGCGCGGCGTCGAGCCAGAAGCGGCCCATGTGCTCGCCGTAATGCGGTGACTGGAGCAGGCGGTCCACGACCCTTTCGTAGGCGTTGGGTGAGGTGTCGGCGAGGAAGGCGTTCAATTCCGCAAGCGTGGGCGGCAGGCCGGTGAGGTCGAAGGT
>JBAYGL010000483.1:0-3984 GCA_041666725.1 Limisphaerales bacterium | reverse complement strand
CGGGCACCGAGAACGGTGTGGGCATGAGCCTCACCTATGACACGGCGGTCCTGACGTTCGTGAGTGCCACTCTCGGCAGTGCGGGCACGGGCGGCACGCTGCTGACCAATCTGACCGCGTCAGGCCGGCTCGGCCTCGTCTTTGTGCTGCCGGCGGGGAGCACGCTCGCCGCCGGGACCAGGGAAATTATCCGCGTCAGTTTCGCGGCGACGGCCAATGTCTCAGCGACCACCACGATCGGTCTCAACACTGACAGCCCCGTCGTGCGCGAGGTCACGGATGTGAATGCCCATGCCGTTCCGGCGACCTTCGTCAGCGGGACGGTTTCCATTTTGCTTCCGCCGACCCTGAAGCTGCTGGCCCCGGTGCGCGCCTCGGGCGGCACGTTGCAGATGATCTTCGGGAATGCGGACAACAGCGTCGCGACCTCGGGTCAGCTGGCGAAGCTCCAGTTGTATTACAGCACGAGCATCGCCCAGCAGAACTGGGTGTTGCTGCCCGGCGGCCTCGTTCTTTCCAACGGCAGTTTCCAGATCGTGGACTCCGGAGCGACGGGCGCGGGCCTGCGCTTCTACAAAGTGACTCAATCCCCGTGAAAGCTCTCTTCACCATCTCAAGTTGTCGTCGCGTGCTGGCGGCCGGCTGTCTGTGGCTGGCGCTGGCCGGTGCCGCGCACGCGCAGGGCACGGCGTTCACCTTTCAGGGCCGCCTCACCGACGGCGGCGCGCCCGCCAACGGAAGCTACGACTTCCAGTTCTCGTTGCGTGACGCCCTCACGGCAGGCAACCCCGTGGGCGGCACCGTGGTCCTGAATCCCGTCGGCGTGACGAACGGCCTGTTCACGGTGTCCCTGGATTTCGGTTCGGGTGTGTTCAACGGTGCGGCGCGCTGGCTTGAAATCGGGGCGCGCACGAACGGTTCCGCCTCGGCCTACACGGTGCTTTCTCCCCGCACGCCGGTTTCAGCCGTGCCTTACGCGGTGTTCAGCGGCGCGACTTCGACCAACACCCTGGACAGCCTTGCCGCGCAGGTCGCCGCGCTCGCCGCGCAGGTCGCCACCTTGAACGGACAGCTTCAGACGAACATCCCGGCGGGTGTGCCCGTTGTGTCCGGCGACGCGCAGGATACGGCCTTGCTGGCGCAGGGCCTGCAGATGTTTTACACGGTGCCCGCGTCGCCATGGGTGGGCGGAAATGCCACCGATGCGCCTTCGGCCCGCTTCGGCCACACGGCGGTGTGGACCGGCCAGCAACTGCTCGTCTGGGGCGGCGATCTGGGCGGCGGTTCCTACAGCGCGGGCGGTGGTGCGTATGCTCCGGCGTCGGATTTGTGGGCCAGCCTCGGTTCGTTCCAGGCTCCCTCGGCGCGCGCGGGTCATACCGCGGTGTGGACGGGCACGAACATGATCGTGTGGGGCGGATTCGGCTCCGCCGGCTTCGCCACCAACGCGGGCGGCTACAATTTGCAAACCGGCGAATGGACCGCCATCGCCACCAACGGCGCTCCGGCGGCCCGCGACGGTCACACGGCCCTGTGGACCGGCACGCGCATGGTGGTGTTCAGCGGTCGCAGCAGCGCCGGGTTGCTCGCGGATGGTGGCGCGTATGATCCGGCGGCCAACCTATGGATTGCGCTTCCGGCGACGGGTGTGCCGGAGGGCCGTCGCTACGCCTCGGCCGTGTGGACGGGCACGCGCGGAATTTTCTGGGGCGGGCAGGGCACCGTCAGCGAAGTCGCCACCGGCGGTCGCCTGGAGTGCGGTGTGAACGGGGTGCCGCAGAGCTGGTCGGCGGTCAGCACTGTGGATGCACCGACGGCCCGAACGAGGCACTCGGCCGTATGGACGGGCACGAAGATGATTGTCTGGGGCGGGCAGCGCGCGGGGGCCTTCCTTGGAGACGGTGCTGCTTACGATCCGGTGGCGGATACGTGGACGGCTCTGCCTGCGCTGGCTGCGCCGTTGGCACGGGCCGGGCAGGTGGCTGTGTGGACCGGATCCGAAATGTTGATTTACGGCGGCGAGGATTCCACCGGCTCGCTCTCCTCCGGAGCGGCCTACGACCCGGCGAAGAACAAATGGCGCACGCTGGACACGGCGGCCGGGGCTTTGCCGCGCAGCGGTTCCACGGCGATCTGGTCCGGTTCCGAGCTGGTGATTTTTGGCGGCCAGGCCTCCGGTTCGCCGCTGTCCGCCCTGCAACGTCTCACTCCGCAACCAGCCTTCTACTTCTTCCGCAAACCATGAAACGCATCCTCTCACTCGTCATCGGGGCGCTCCTGCTGCTTGCGGCGGGGCGGCCGGCGCACGCGCAATGGACCACGCAGACCGTGACGCTCAAGCCGGGCTGGAACGCCGTGTATCTCCACGTGGATGCCACCCACACGACCCTGGACGGCACCGTGGGTGCCGACGGCGCGAATCCGATCACCGAGATATGGCTGTGGCAGCCGGTCGTGGCGCAGGGCCGCTTCATCAACAACCCGCAGCAGCCCGCCGTGGTGAACAACGACTGGTCCCTCTGGAATCGCAATCCGGCCCTCACCGGTTCGCTGCAAAGCCTGATGGCCAACCATGCCTATCTTGTGCGCAACGGCAGCGGCGCGACCTACACATGGAACATCGTGGGCCGGCCTGCGGTCCCGAGTTATTCGTGGACGGCGCAGGGAGTGAACTTCATCGGCTTCCCCACCCCGCCGGCCAATCCGCCGGTGGTGGATACGTTCTTCAGCCCGGTGCCCGCGCTGGCCAGCCAGGCGGAGATTTATTATTACCCCGGCAACGAGGCGGCCGGAGCCTCGCCCACCACCGCGCAGTTGTTCGCGTTGTTCTCCACGCCGCTGAAGCGCGGCCAGGCCTTCTGGATCCGGGCGAACAACCTGCACAATAATTATTTCGGCCCGGTGCAGGTGATTCCGCAGAATCCGGAGGGCATCCACTTCAACACGGACCTCGGCCAATACAGCGTCCGGCTGCGCAACCTGACGCCGGGCACCCTGCGCGTCACCAACTCGCTCGTCACTTCCGCGACGCCGCCGGCCGGCATGCCGGCGTTTGTCGGCCAGGTGCCGCTGCTCCTCCGGGGCGCGTTCAACCCCACCAACAGCTCCTATGCCTTTTCGGATTTCTCCGTGCCACGGGTGATCACGCTCGCTCCGGCGGGAACGCCCGGCTCGGACGCCGAGATCGTGATCGGCCTGAACCGCGCGGCCATGACCAACGCACCCAACCAGGCCGGCGACCTTTACGAGGGCATCTTCCGCATCAACGATTCGCTGGGCTACACGCAGATCGAGCTGCCCGTCACGGCGGTGAAGACCTCGAACCGCGGTCTCTGGGTCGGAAACGCGACCATCGGCGAGGTCCGCCACTACCTGAAGGCCTACCAGCGCGACGGCGCGGGCCAGCCAGTTGTCAGCGCGCTGACGACCAACGGCGCACCCTTCGTGGTGACGAACCTCGACACCTCCTGGGGAGCTGTGCGCTCTCCCTTCAACCTGCGGCTCATCGTCCACAGCGACACCAACAACAACACCCGCCTGCTCCAGCGCGTCTTCAGCGGATGGGATCCCAACACCAACGCAGTCCTCTGTCTTCGGGAGCAGCAGCTTGACCCGCAGCAGCTCGACAAGGCCCGCCGCATCAGCGCAGCGCACCTGCCGTGGACGGCCGCAAACACGCCGTGGACTTTCACCGGGACCTTCCAGACGGGCGGCAGCCTCACCAACATCCTCAACCTGGATTACAACGACCACGCGTCGAATCCCTTCCTCCACACGTTTCATCCCGACCACGACAACCTGAACGCGACGTTCAGCGCCGTGCGGCCGGTCGGCGTGGAATCCTACGGCGTCCGGCGCACCATGGTGCTCACGTTCACGCCGCCGCAGCCGGACTACACCAGCCTCACCACCGGCGGCACCCGCATGGAGGGCACCTATGAGGAAAACATCACCTTCCTCGGCCGGGCCTACGTTCTCGGCGGG
>JBAYGL010000482.1:0-3986 GCA_041666725.1 Limisphaerales bacterium | reverse complement strand
TACGGCCCGCGAGACGCGGGCGCTACGTAGCGCCGGCCTCCGGCCGGCCGTGCCGCAAGCGTCCCCGCTTGCCTGGCAGGTCGGAGGTCGGGGTCAAGATGCGCCCAAGTCCGGCACCGTGTCATTGATGAGCTTGAGATGAAGTCGTCGGCGGGGGAGAATCTCCGGATGCAACCGCGTTCACCCGTTCGTCCGCCGCTCTTTGAAGGAAATCCATCAGCTCCGCCTGCCGCCTTGATGGCGAATCGCACGAGGACTTTGTCGGAGTTGCGCAGATGTCTTGGGGTGCTGGTGATTGTGGCGTGGGCCTTGTTTCCGGCTCCCGGCATCGCTCAGGAAAAGATTGCGGACCTTCAGACGATCCGCGCGAAGGTCGGCGAGATTCCCATCCTGGTCATCGCACCGCAGGAAACCAAGGGCCGCGCGCTCGTGATCTGGCTGACGGGTTTCAGTGGCCAGAAGGAATCCGTGGAGGTGCAACTGCGCGAGTTCGCCAGGAAGGGATTTGTTGCGTTGAGCTTTGATCCGCATCAGCACGGCGAGCGGCGCATCGAATCAAGGGAGGAGCTGGTCAAGCGGGTGCGCGGAAACATCCGCCGGTTCTTCTGGCCGATTCTCGCGAAGACGGCCGAAGAGACTCCGCAAGTCATTGACTGGGCTGTCAAGACGTTGGGCGTTCGCAGCGAAGTGGGCATGGGCGGCATCTCCATGGGCGGGGACATTTCGATCGCCGCCGCGAGCGTGGACAAGCGGATCGTCGCGGTGTCCGCGTGTGTCGCGACGCCCGACTGGATGCGCCCCGGGTCCTTCGAGCCGCCGGGTGAGCAGGATGCCGCCGCGCAGGCAGACTACGACCGGCGCGACCCCCTCACGCACCTGAGCCTTTACCAGCACCGGCCCGCCATCGCTTTCCAGTGCGGCGCAGTGGACAAGCAGGTTCCTCCGGACGGCGGAACGCGATTCGTGACGGCGCTGAAACCGAACTACGGCGATCAGTCGGATCGTCTGGTCGTAAATCTCGAACCCGACGTGCCCCACCGGTTCACGCCACTGATGCTGGCGAATTCCCTCCAGTGGTTTACGAAATACTTGAAGCCCTGACCGCTCAGCCGGGACGATGCAGTTGGAGCGCGGCATTCATGCCGCAGGAAGGTGGAATTCAAAGGAGTGGTGACGAACTTCTGAGCCGCCCGCGCGAACGAACCAAACGGTTCTGGCGGCAGCCGGCGCAGGTGCAAACGCGAGACCTGGCTGTGGCGGACGTTTCTGCGGCATGAATGCCGCGTTCCTCTCGCCCCCCGCTGCATCGTTCAGGCTGAGACGCCACGGATTTTGAGTCTTGGTTTGCCTGCCAGCGTCAGAATAGCTTTACGTCCACAGCAGCCGACACCCAAAATCCTCATGCGATACATTTTTCTTCTCATGATCAGCGCCCTTCTCGGACGCCACTCCCAAGAAGCCACCGCCGCCGAGCCGTTGGTGTTCATCTCGGCCTTCGCCCCCGGCACCAACGGGGCCATCCACGCCTTTCAACTGGACCCGAAGACCGGACGACTGAAGCCGGTCCATCGCACGGGCGGCGTCGAGCATCCATTCTTCATGGCCGTGTCGCGGGATCAGAAATTCCTGTATTCGATTCACGCGAAGACCTTCGGCGGCAAGGAGCCTGAGCAGGTCGCCGCCTACGCCATCGAGGGTCGCGCCGGAAAGTTGAAACTCCTGAACCGGCAGTCCACGCGTGGCACGGCGAGCTGCTATCTGGATGTCGATGCCACCGGCAGGACGGTGCTGGTAGCGAATTACACCACGGGCAACGTGGCCTCCTTCCCCGTGCGCGAGGACGGCTCGCTCGGCGAGGCGGTTTCGTTCTTTCAGCACGCCGGATCCAGCGTTCATCCCGAGCGGCAGAAGGGACCCAACGCCCACTCGTTCGTGATCAGCCCCGACAACCGGTTCGCCTTCGCCGCCGATCTCGGGATCGATCAGGTGCTGGCCTACCGCCTGGATGCAGCCACCGCGAAGCTCACGCCCAACCAGCCGTCGTTTGTCAAAACCCCGCCGGGAGCCGGTCCGCGCCATCTGATTTTCCATCCCAACGGCAGATACGTTTACGTCATCAACGAACTGAAGAATTCAGTCACGCTGTTTGACTACGCCGCCGCATCCGGAATCCTGACCGAGCGGCAGACGCACTCAACTCTGCCCGCCGACTTCACCGGCAAAAGCTACTGTGCCGATCTGAAGATCACTCCGAACGGACGGTTTCTCTATGGCACCAATCGCGGCCACGACAGCATCGCCGTCTTCCGTCTGGGCGGCGACGGGCGTCTGACGCTGCTCGGCATCGAGCCCAGTCTCGGCAAGGGTCCGCAAAACCTGGCCATCGCAGCGGACGGCAAGTTTCTGCTCTGCGCCAACATGCCGGGCAACAATGTGACGGTTTTTCGCATGGATGCGCGCACGGGTGGTTTGAAACCGGCGGGGGAACCCATCGCCCTGACCAGCCCGTCCTGCATCAGGGTGCTTCCCTGAGGTGCCAGCCGGTTGAACTGCGGCTCAACCGCCGGCAAACACCGGGCGGAAGTTCGCTTCCGTCAGGATGCGGGCGACTTCCTCGCGTTTGTCGCCTTGGATTTCGATCTGGCCGTCCTTGACGGTGCCGCCGGTGCCGCAGGCTTTCTGCATGGCCTTGGCGAGCTGCTCTTTTTCCGGGAGACCGATGCCGACGAAGTTCTTGACCACCGTCACCGTCCTGCCGCCGCGGCCCGCTTTTTGTCGGATGATGTCCACGCGCCCGCGATTTTTCTTCGCCGGTTTCGCCTGGTCAGCGGCAGGTGACGCGGCATCTCCGGGCGGGCTTTCCGCAGCCGGCGGGAGACCAGCTCCGGACAAGGCCGCGAAAGGGTTGTGACCGAAACTTTGCCCGCCGTCGGTGGGAATGCGCCTGGAACTGCTCATGCGTAGGATGGGTTGCGCGCGTGGGCGCGGGATCAAAATGCACGAACCTCAATTGCCGGGCGACCACGAAGAGTTGTCGAGCAACCGGATGCCCGGCTTCTGAAACGCGATGCGACGCTCGCGGTAGAGTTTGCCGAGCGCCTGCTTGAATGCCTTTTTGCTGACGCCGAAGTTCTCCCGGATTTCCTCGGGCGAAGTATCGTCGTCGAAGTCCAGATGACCGCCGTTGCCCTCCAGCGCCTGGACGATTTGGTCCGTCAATTGGGACACCCGCTTGTAACCGGACGCATCGAGGCTGAGGTCAATCTTGCCTCCGGGACGGACCATGCGGACAAACCCCTTGAGCTGCTGGCCCGTGGCCAGCGGCATGGAGAGGTTGTTGCGGTAGAGCAGGCCGCTGTGCGCGTTTTCCACGATGGCGTTGTAGCCCAGGGGTGTTTCACCCGTGATGATGAAGGTGACCGGCTGGCCGTCGTAATAGGGCGGCATCTCACGGCTCAGATGCCGGTTGAGCCGGGCGCTTGCCATGATGCGGTTCGTCTTGGGATCGAGACAGACCGCGACGACGACAAACTGGCCCGCATGCACGGGCGCGCCCTGTTCGCGAAACGGGAGCAGCAGGTCCTTGGGCAGTCCCCAGTCAAGGAACGCGCCGATCTGCCGGTTGACGTCTTTGACTTGGAGGCAGGCAAACTCGCCGACCATGGCGTGGGGATGTTCGGTGGTCGCCACGAGCCGGTCTTCTGAATCGCGGTAAATAAAAACGTCCACCTGATCCAGCGAAGCCAGGTCTTTCGGGACGTAGCGGCTGGGCAGCAGGATTTCGCCAAGCTCCCCGCCGTCGAGGTAGAAACCGGAGTCGGAATCCCTGACGACAGCGAGCAGGTTGCGTTTGCCGATGATTGCCATGCTCCCGGAGCATAGGCCCGGACGCGCTTGACCGGGAGGAAAATGAGCTGCAAACGGCGTTTGATGGGTGGGCGGGTGCGGGCTCGCGAGAGGTTCCGATGGAGCGCCGTGCGCGGTGC
>JBAYGL010000481.1:0-3997 GCA_041666725.1 Limisphaerales bacterium | reverse complement strand
GCCCCCGAAGGAGCGCGGCTTTCAAGCCGCAGCAGGGTGGGTGGCGCAGAAACCGCTCGTATTTGCCGGGGCGTTTCGTTCATCCGCTGCCTTCTGCGGCGTGAACGCCGCGCCCCGGCGGCAATGCCCGAATGCGCCCTCCCGCCAACGGGGCCCGGGAGAATGATTGACTTCGCTCCCATCGCCATGTCGAATTCGCGCGGTCCATCGCCGGTTCGCGCGTGTGGCGCGGCCCGTCCGGGACGGCATTCGCCGGGTCCATTTGTCCGGCACCGCCAGCCAACTCAACGCACATCACACCATGGCCAAGAAACAACTCCGCATCGGTCTCATCGGCTACAGCTTCATGGGCCGCGCCCATAGCAACGCCTTCCACCAGGTCAACCACTTCTTCCCCTCGAGCTACGAGCTCGTCCCTCAGGCGGTCTGCGGACGCGACGCGGCGAAGGTGCAGGAGTTCGCGGACAAGTGGGCCTACAAGTCCATCGAAACCGACTGGCGCAAGCTCATCGCGCGCGAGGACATTGACGTCATTGACATCGCCACGCCGAACAACATGCACGCCGAGCAGGCCATCGCCGCCGCCAAGGCCGGCAAGATGATCCTGTGTGAGAAGCCGCTCGGACTGAACTCGAAGGAAGCCGAGAAGATGCTCAAGGCCATCGAGAAGGCCAAGGTGCCCAACATGGTCTGGTATAATTACCGCCGCTGCCCCGCCGTCGTGCTCGCCAAGCAGCTCATTGACGCCGGCAAGCTGGGCCGCATCTACCACTACCGCGCGAACTTCCTGCAGGACTGGACCATCAATGCCGACCTGCCCCAGGGCGGGACCGGCCTCTGGCGCCTCGACGCCAAGGTCGCCGGCTCCGGCGTCACGGGCGACCTGCTCGCGCACTGCATTGACACGGCCATGTGGCTCAACGGCGGCATCAAGGATGTCAGTGCGATGACCGAGACGTTCGTGAAGGAGCGCAAGCACAACCTCACCGGCAAGGTTGAGAAGGTCGGCATTGACGACGCGTGCCTCTTCCACTGCCACTTCAACAACGGCTCGCTCGGCCTCTTCGAGTCCACCCGTTACGCGCGCGGCCACAAGGCGCTCTACACCTTCGAGATCAACGGCGCGAACATGTCGCTCAAGTGGGACCTCCACGATCTGCACCGCCTGCAAATCTTCGACTACAGCGACGAAGGCCCCGAGCGCGGCTGGAAGAGCGTTCACGTCTCCGACGGTGACCATCCCTACTGCGGCAACTGGTGGGTGCCCGGCCTCCAGCTCGGCTACGAGCACAGCTTCATTCACGCGATGGTCGAGTTCGTCCGGGGATTGGAGAGCGGCAAGGGCTGCAAGCCCGATTTCAAGGACGGCCTCGCCACGGACTACGTCGTGGACGCCGTGCTCGCCTCGGCCAAGGGGAAGAAGTGGGTGAAGGTCAAGCAGGCCAAGTAGGCATTTCCAAAACGCAACGGGCGGCGAAGTCACCTTCGCCGCCCGTTCGCTTTTCAGATTGGAACTACGCGCCCGCGAGCATCGTGGAGAGCGCGGAGGAATGGGTTTGCTCCCACTCGTGGAAGGCGACGACGAGCTTCTCTCTCGCCTCGCGGAAGTCGTGGGAGAGCAGGGCGACCTTCTCGCGGGAGGCCTCGATCTTCTTCTCCATCGCGCGGCGGTATTCGACCTCGAGCTTTTCCCAGCGCTCGAACGCCTCGTGGAGGCGGGCCTGGACGGCTTCCACCTGCTGACGCACGGATGCCGCCTGCGCGGCGGGAAGCGCGGCGAGCTTCATGGCGAGCTGGCGCTGCTGCTCGGTGATCTCAGCGTGACGGATGCGCTCGTCGGGCACCTGGCGGAGCTGCGAGGCCAGGCCCAGCTTGGACAGCGTCCAGATGGTCCACTTGGTCGGATCAAACTGCCATGGCTTCACTCCGTTGCGGTAGTCGTGCTGGAAGGCATGGTGGAAGTTGTGGTAGCCCTCGCCAAAGGTGAAGAACGCCATGAGCCAGTGGTCCCGCGCGGTGCAGCGGTCGGAGTAGGGCTGCCGGCCCATCGTGTGGCAGAGGGAGTTGATGAAGAACGTCGAGTGGTGGACGAACACGGTGCGCGCCACGCCGGCGATGAGGAACGCGCCGAGAGCGGCTTCCCCGCCACCCCAGAACCAGCCGATGAGCGCCGGCAGGACGAAGCCCGCGAGCAGCCCGATCACCACGTAATACTTGTGCTGCCACCGCACCAGCGGATCGCGTTCGAGGTCCGGCACGGAGGCGAAGGTGGGCGGCTCGCCCAGCTTGAAGAGAATCCAGCCCATGTGGGCGTGGAAGAAACCCTTGGAAATGTCGTAGGGATCCTCCTCGTGATCGGTGTGCTTGTGATGCCGCCGGTGATCATCGCACCAGGTGAGCGCGGAGTTCTCGAACGCCGCCGCGCCGAAGATGAGCGTCAGCAAACGCACGGGCCACGCCGCCTGAAACGAGTGGTGGGAAAACAGCCGGTGGTAGCCCAGGGTGATGCTCAGGCCCGTCAGGATGAAGAAGAGCAGGAACAATCCTGCCTGAAACCACGAGAACCCATGGTTCCAGATGTAGGCGGGAACCGCCGTCAAAGTGACGGCCAGCGTGCCGACGAGGAACACCGAGTTATACCAATTGATCTTCTGCCAGAGTTTACGAGCCATAATTTATCTTTCGACCCTACTATGCCGTGGCCGGGGGATGAACCCAAGCAAAAACGCCGGGTGTTTTAAAGCGGGAGGATTTCAAGAAACTGCCCAGGCCCAACTTCTGCCCGGTTTCACCATGAAGCCCCGGTCTGGACCCCGCGCGTTCCGCGCAAAGGCATCAAACCACCCGAGATGCGGGCTGCGGCTGTGCGCCCCGCACCTCCACGAGCTTGAAGGCCGCGATGCTGTCGCTGAAGCCCTTGAGCTGGAGGGGGTCCATTTCCTCGACCGTGATGAGGTCGCCGAGCTGCTCGCGCGTGGTGGAGCCCAGGAGGATCTCCCCCCGGCGCGCGATGCTGCACAGGCGCGCCGCGAGGTTCACGCGCTCGCCGAGCACGGTGTAGTTCGAGCGGTCCGCCGAACCCATGTTGCCCGCCAGAACCCGCCCGGTGGCCAGGCCGATGCCGACCTGCAGGTGGTATCTCGAAGTTTCGTTGAGCTTCGCCCGTTCGGCCAGCATCTGCTCGGCGCAGCGGACTGCGTTGAGAGCATCGTTGCCGTAGCTCTTGGGCGCGCCGAAGATGGCCATGATGGAATCGCCGATGAACTTGTCCACGACGCCGTTGTGCGCGGTGACGACCCTCGTGAGCACGGTCATGTGCTCGTTGAGCAGCGCAATGACCTCGGTCGGGTTCATGTTCTGGGTGAACGCGGTGAAGCCGCGGATGTCGCAGAACATCACCGTGACTTCGCGCAGCTCGCCGCCGAGCGCGATCTTTCCCTCGAGGAGCTGCTGGGCCACGTCCTTGTCCGCAATCGTGTGGAGGATGCTGTGATATTTCTCCTTGAGCGCAAGCCCGGCGGCCATCTCGTTGAAGGATGTGGCCAGCCGACCGAGGTCGTCGTTGCCGCGCTCGGGGAGGTAGATGGCGAAATCACCCGCGCTGATCCTTTCGGTGGCGCGCACCAGTTCGCGGATCGGCACGGAGAGGCCGTGGGCGAGCAGGAGGCTTACGATGAGCGCGCCGACCAGCGCCGCACCGCTGAAGCCCAGTATCTGCGTGCGCAGCTCGTTCTGGGCCTTGAGCGCGCTTTCCCACGAGTATAGCCCGACCTTGTAGGCGATGGGCAGCAGCGAGCCTTCGTTGAGCGCCGTGTAAAAGACGCGGTGCGGGATGTCGTGGAGGTTGATGATGAAGTTGTCGCGAGGCGAGGCGTGGGTGCCGATTTCGTCCGAAAGCTGCCTGGCCAGCTCGCCGCGAACCTCGGACGGGATGGTGCGCGTATAGAGCCGGCCTTCCAGCCAGGTGCCGCTCTCGATGTCGCTGACGTCGCTGATG
>JBAYGL010000480.1:0-4015 GCA_041666725.1 Limisphaerales bacterium | reverse complement strand
ATCCTTCCGCCGGGTGAAGAGCACCAGGACCAGCAGGCCGAGCGCAACAACGATCGCGGCCATGGTCACATAAAGGCCGGTGATCGGCGGCTCGTAGCGGAACTCGATCTCGTGCCTGCCGGCGGGCACCTGCACGCCGCGCATGAGGTAGTTGCAGCGGAGCAAGGTCGCCGGCTTGCCATCCACGGCGACATTCCAGTTGGGCGAATGCTTGTCATTGAGAAGCAGCACGGCGGGCGCGGTGGCATTCGCTTCGAGGCGGACGCGCCTGGGGGCGTAGGCGAGGAACTTCACCGTGCCGGCGTTTGTGCCCTGGGCGTTCATCGCGGCGGGAAGGGGCGCGGAGACGATCACGGTCTCGTGGGGCTTGAACGTGGCGTTGGTGAGGAGACTCAGGACTTCGGTGTCGTTCGTGGTCGTGAGCCAGCTGGTAAACAGCTTTGCGCGCGGGAGGGCGCCGGTGAACTCGATGAGTGCGAACTGTCCCGGGCCGTTGGTGGCGACCGTGACCTGGTCCAGCCGCGTGGGAGAATTGCCGACCCCGGGCTTGGGCACGATGTCGAACGCGGTGTGGACGCGGAAGCGGTTCTGGCCGGGATCAAGCTGGGCGGCCAGGGATTTGAGGAAGTTGGTGTCGTTGACTCCGAACAAGTAGCGCGTGTTGGTCAGCTCCCACAAACGGGCCAGGGTGTTCGCACGGCCCAGCAGGGCTTCGCGGTAGGTTTTGTTTTCGACCGTCGGCCGGGATTCCTGCGTGATGTCGAGAGTCTGGATGTTGTTGTAGAGGAAGAGGTGCTGCGTCCATTCCATCCCGTAAAGCTGCTGGAAAATGCCGAACTGCTGGCTGACTTGAAACGGCAGGGACTGGACCCGGTGCTCATGAGGCGACTGCTTGAGGATGTCGATGATCGGGTTGCCGGCGTATTTTTCCAGGTAGTTCCAATAGACAATCCAGGGCGCGTTGGCACGGGCAAGGTCCACCGTCAGGAGCAGGCCGAGTGTCACCCCGGCCCAACGCGCCCGCGCGCCGGACCAGTAGCCGCTGAATGCCACGGCCACGGCACCCGCCGAAAGCGCGAAGAACAAGACAAACCAGCCGACCTCGCCGATGCTGTGCGACGCAATGCTGCCGGCCATGTCTTCGCTGAAGGCAACGGAGACAAGGTGCTTCTCCAGTTCCTTGCGCGACGACCCGTAGAGAAGCAGCCCCAGCATTCCCAAGGCGGCCAGCCCCAGGGTGGCCAGAGTCCACCTCCGCTCGAAACCGGTCACCGTCCCCCACCAGCCGGACATGTGCTCGGCGAGTCCGGCCCGGCCGGCGGCGGCGGCCGGCTTCACAAACTGGCTGGCAATCGCCTGCAACCCGTAGCCGCAAAGGATGATCATCGCCAGGTGGAAGGGATGCATGAACTTCACCGGGTTGCGGATGGTCGAGGCGTAGGGCAGCGAATAGAACAGCTTGTAAAACGGCGCGTATTTGCCGAAGGCGAAGAGCAGGGAAACCAGCGCGACACCTCCCCAGAACCAGACCAGTCTGCGCTCTGTGTCGGTGAACGCGCCCGCCCGCTGACGGAACGCCTGCACCAGGGCGAAGACCGCGAGAAGCACCACGAGAACGCCGGCGTATTCGCCCGAGCCGGAGTGACGGTGCAAGGCGGGGTTGGCGAGCGCAGCCCTCGCCTGCGCATCCCCGCGGGCCGCGGCTTCGCTCAGCTGCGCGACGGCTGGATTCTGCCCGATCGTGCCCCAATACGCCCCGCCGTCCGGGCTGTCCATGCGATAGCCAAACAGGCCGGGAATCAGGACGCGCAGGGTTTCGATCTTGGGCAGGCTCCAGACCGTCGCCTCCACGTAACGGTGCTCACGCGTCTCCTTGTCCTGCGCCATGCCGACCACGCCCTTGACCTGCGTCCCGATCAGCGTCCCGAGCGAATAGGTGGCGATGAACGCGGCGCAGACGGCGACCAGCGCGACGCGACCGGCACCCTGCGCAAGCCGCAGGCCCGGCGAGCCCTGCGATGTCGCCCACGCCAGGAACGCGGCGAACATCCCGACGACGAGGCTGAAGATCGCCCCCGTGTCGAAGCCCTCCATCACTCCCACGCCTGTGGCGAAGCCCGCAAGCATCGTGAAAACCAGGGTGCGCCTCCGGCTCGCCGCCATGAGGGCCGCGAGTGCGAGAAATACGGACGCCATGCTCAACACCCACATGCACAGGCCCCAGGCGGCAATGGAAAAGCGGTCCCCATTGAGCGCCGCCGCAATGCCGCCCACGGCGCACACCCACGGTTCAAAGCCACATTGCCGGAAGAAGACCCAGGCGGCGCATCCCAGCAGCAGAAGCGACAGGGGGACGATGATCTTGGCCATCATCACCGGGCTGAGAAGAAGCGTGAGCAGGCTTGACGGGCTCGGAGCGGCGGCCAGGCCCTCGTTGCCGACCCAGTTCAGATCCTGCCAAAGCCCGAACATGACCCCGGGCATCCGTCCGCAGTCGGCGGTGGTCGCCCCCAGCGGGCCGTCATTGGCGAAGACGATGTATTCGGGCGAAAAACTTCGGGCGAAAAGGAGCGCCAGCACGCCGGTCAGCGCCGCAAGCATTGCAAAAAAAGCCGCGCGCCCGTCTGGGATTGGCGACGCGGCTTCGGAAGAGGGCGGATTCACCATATGCAAGTGTGGCCGGCACTTCCGCCAGCCGTCGCGGGACGGTAACGGAACCTCCCCCTGTTCCAAGCTGAAACTCGGCGGTCCCGGCGGACTCAATGCACTGCCACCGTGCGCGCCACGGCATCAATTTCCTGAAGCGGGCCGAGCGGCTTCTTCTTCTGGTCGAAGCGGTCCAGATGCGGCTGGCCGGACCAGAGCTTGTAAAGCACCCGGTCCGGGCTGAGCAGGATCAGGGCCTTGAAGTTCCAGCCTGTCTCGTGGGTCTTGCGGTTGAAGGCCAGCATGTCCAGCACGAGGTTCCCGTAGCGCTGGCTGTTCACGACGGTCAGGTCCAGTTCATAGGCCACCGAGGTCTCCTTTCCATCGAGCGACTGCCGGACAGGTGCTGGCAGGTCTTCCAGGCGGATGGACTGGTTGGGCAGAAAACGATTCTGGATGTCGAGGTAGTTGAGGATGCGGACATTCGGATTCGTGTAAGGGTCGAAGCCAAGCGTGCGCAACTCCTCAAGGGTGGTCTGGCCGGGGGCGATGGCATCAAACGCGGCCTTGGCGGCGGCAAAATCCAGCCACGGCGACCTGGCCACGCTGTGATCGCTGGAATGCATGGAGGCGCAACCGGCGGCAAACAGCATCGCCAGCGCGCCAAGCAGAAGTGGAAGCTTTTTCATGGGATCAGAGTGGTTGAGCGGAAAAGAACGGCGGAGCAGATCGGACTGGCCGCGGTCTCCAGCCTGTTCCTCCGGGCTCCGCTGGAGACTGGGGGAACGTAGGCCGCCCTGTCGGAACCGCACTCCGGTATTGTCCTCACTTGCGGCCACGCGACGATGAGCCATGTTTGCCCTGAGCCGACTTGTAGGAATGTCAGCTCGGCGGGAAGACGCGAAGCCACGGGCGGGTTTTGAACGGCCTGTCCGGGTTGAGCATCGACAAAACGGAAGACACGGGCTGAACCTGCAACCCCGCCTCCCGCTCAGAACTTCCGCTTGGGGATTTCCAGCACGACCGGCTTGGGTGCGGCGCGCGGCGGCTCGTTGTTTTTCATGACCGTTTCCGGCGCGCCATAGTTGAGCGGATTCTTCGGGTCGAAATCGCCGAATCCACCCCGGGCGCCCAGATCGAGTGGCGCACGCGCCCCGGGGTTCACGTTGCCAGGGCCGGCCGGCCGGCGGAAGTCGCCACCGGGGATGCCCGAAGCCGCCGCCGTGCCGCCGCCCAGCGGCGAGGCAGAAGCGCCCACGGCGGACGCGCTCTGCGCCCACGGGTTGCTGAAGGTGCGCTTGAAGTCATCAAGGCTGGCATCGCGCTCGCGCTGGCGTTCGCGTTCGCGGGCATCGCCGAAGGCGCGGTT
>JBAYGL010000479.1:0-4060 GCA_041666725.1 Limisphaerales bacterium | reverse complement strand
CCTTCACCGGCGTGATCCTCGCGGTGATCGTTGCGGAAGCCGTCGGCTGCGTGAGGTTGATGCCCAGCCGCGTTGGCTGCACGGGCGCGTCTTCGTGGATTTCATCGGCCTGAACCGCAAACCCGCCTCCGATGACGCTGATCTCCACACGCAAGGCTTCCTTGCCCTCGCGGACAACAATGCTGCCATCGCCCTGCCGCTCCCATTTGCCGCGCATGATCAGCGCCGTGCCGAACGGTTGAGCGCCGCTGAACTCGACGTGGTCGCTCACCGTCAGCGAACCGTCACCGTCCCGCGAGTAAACGAACGTGCGTTCCAGCCGCTTCAGTTCCGGGCACGGATACGCCGAGGCGATGTCGAGCACGAGCGTGTCGGCGGCATTGCTGAATTCCGTCCGCAGCACCTTCGCCTGTGCGTCGCGGCCTTCGCGTTGCAGCTTGCCCGCCACGAGCGGCACGGGATGGCCAAATGAGTTCAGCAGCCTGCTGTCATAGCGTTTCGCGCTGAACGTCCGGGCCGTATAGGTCTCCGCGCCGGGATCGAGCAGCACGGGCCGTTCGCCGACGACCACGACGTAGGAGCCGACGTCGTTGTGGTTGTGATGCTCCGCGTTGTGGCCGCCCTTCAGCGCCACGCCCATCCGGCAGGCCGATCCGGGCGCGGGCCGCCCGATGAGGATGCCCGCGTCCTCAAACCACGTGCGGAGTCCCGACTCGTGACCGCCCCCGTCAGAACGCGGCTTCATCTCCGAGGCCGAGTTCGGAAAACCGTAGAGCGCCGTCTCAAACAAAAAGCCGAACCAATGTCCGGCAAACGATTCGCCCGTCGCATCGAGCTTGTCATACGCGCGCAGGCCCAGGCCGAAGCGGCGGTTGACGAACCACATGACCTCCGGCGAAGGCCTCGCACTGACGCTGCAATCGGCGAACGCCGGAGCGACCCCGCCGATGATCTGGATGCGCGCGCCGAACTCCGCCGGCGCTTTCACCTCCGGCCACGCGAACAGGTCGAGCCGGCCGGCCGTTGCCTGTCGGACAGTTTCGCCGAGCAGCACAAAATGGCCGAAACCATAGTCCCAGTATCCGAGTCCTTCGCTGCAGTAGCCGTCGGGCGTGAACCCGGCGAGAAAGTATCGCGAGTAATGTTCCGCCGCCGCGACGAACTCCGCGCGCTCTTCGCTTGACTCGACCAGTGCCAGCGCAGCGCCGGTGACGCCGGCGAGACAGACGGCGTTCCAGTTGTTCGTCGTCTTCATCCAGCCATCAAGCCTTCGCGTCCCGCGATACGCCGCAAGACAGGGGTCGAGCACGAACTTGCGCACCTTCTCGCGGAGCAGCTTCCGCGTCGCCGCGCCGAGCCTGTCGCCGAGCAGCCAGTCCGTCGTCGCGAGGTTCCAGGCGAGCGCCGACGACGCCAGATCCACGTCAATGAACGTCCCGTTGAAGTTGGACAGTTTCCGATCGTGCGCCGGCATCACCCAGCATTTCTCCGCGCCGAACGCGCCGATGAGCTCCTCGATCTTCGGCAGAAACCGGCCCTTGTTCTCCAGGCACTCCGCGAGCACCAGCCACGTCAGGCGTCCGCGCCGCTCAAATGCCACGCTCTGCCAGCGCGTGCGGTTTCCCGTGCGCGAAAAGTCGAGGTAGAGATCGTCCGGCAGTTCCGGCACCGGCTGCGAAAGGATTGTCTCCGCTCGTTTGATTACGCTTTTACTCGAAGCTTCGCTCGCAAGCCGCCCCCACGCCGCACGATCACTGATCGGACGCCCGACTCCCGCCGGCTGCCCCGGCAGCATGTGCGCCACGGCGGCGACCCGATGTTCATTGAGATCGGTTTTTGCTGACGCAGCACTGGCGCAGAACAGCGCGGCTGCCGCGAGGGCGACAAGGCTCCGATGAGTTGATGGTCTGGCGTTCATGTTTCGTAGTGGCTGCTTCCGAATGTTTCCGCCACACGACCATTGTCGGCGCAAAGGTCGGGCGCAAATCGCTCCTGATGCCGAAGCACTGAGCTTTCGCAGCAGGACGCCGGAGTCAAGAGTGTCTCTGCCGGGCGACCGCTGCAACTTGCGAAACGTCTTGGCACGAAGCTTCAGCCCTTCACAATCCGTCCCCATGACCAGCTCCCTGAAACGGATCCTCGCACTTCTCACCGCCCTGCTGCTGGTGCCGCTGGCCGCGCTCCACGCCGCCGAACCGGCCAACAATTCCACAGGCCTGAAATCTGTGTCGGCGTTGCAGAAGGTTCAGGTGTCAGACTCCACGCAAGTCGAGGAGGTTTCGTTGGACATCGGCAGGCTGATTGCCGAGGGAAAGGTGCAGCCGGCTTCGGCGATCAGCGTGGATGTAGTGAAGGACAAGTGCTGGGTGCTGCGGACCCCGAAGGGACCGCCTGAGTTGCGATGGCCTTCGAACATGTTGAACTGGCGCGCCAATGCCCCTGACCTGACCGTGGACCCCGGACTGGAGGGGATTTACGACATCTATGTTCATGTGCGCGCCGTCAACGGCAACGGTGCGCCGGGCGTTTCCGCGAAGGCGGAGGACGCGCTGCCGATGGCCTTCGTCTTGGAACTCGACGATGGCAGCAGGCGCGAGGTCGTGGGCGCGAAAGGGTTTCCCGATCACCACTTTGATCTGGAGATGCTGGCCTGCCACGACTGGAACCTCACGGGACGGAAGATCATCCTCCGCAGCATGGGGAAGCCGGTTTACCTCGCAGGCTTCCGACTCGTGCCCACAGTGAAGTCCTTTGCCGCGGCGAGCAGCCGCAAAGTCGCGCGCTGGCTGGCGACGGATCATGTGACCATCGCGAAGGAGGACGCGAAGCACTTCGCGTTTCCCGGCGTGGCGCTGCTCAAGAACGGCGACCTTGCAGTCGTTTACCGTGAGGGGACGATTCACATGCCCGAGCCGACGGGAAGGGTGAGCCTGAGTCGCTCGACCGATGGCGGTCGGACGTGGCTGCCACGCGTGGCCGCCCTCGACAGGCCTGAGATTGATGATCGTGATCCCAGCATTTTTCAGATGTCCAACGGCACCGTCCTGCTCACATCCAGCGACTGCTTGTCCACGTCCACGGACTTCGGCCGGACCTGGAGCAAACCGTTTCCGACTCCCGTTTTCGGACCGCATGGAGCCGTCGAGGATGAGGACGGGCACATCGTTTATGGCGCGCTGAAGCGGGTGGTGCAGGATGAACTGACACGCGTTGGTTCGCGACCCGTTCGCCTGGAAGCCGATGCCGCCTACCGGTCAAAGGACCGCGGACAGACCTGGGAGCCCGCCGGCATCGCCGCCTACACAGCCTACATACCCGGCGCAATGGATTACGTCTGGCTCGACGAGCCCTTCATGTGCGTCGTGCCGCAGAAGTTCCGGATCTTCGCCGCACGCGTCGACCTGGACGGTTTCGCGCGCATCATCCGCTCGCCGGACCGGGGTAAAACTTGGGAACCCGTCATCAAGACGCCCGTCTGGGGCTATCCGCAGCACCTCCTGCCCCTGCGCGATGGCAGGCTGATGATGAGCTACGGCTACCGGCGGCAACCGCTGGGCGTGCGCGCCTGCCTCAGCAGCGACAACGGGAAGACATGGGACATCGAGAATGAAATCATCCTCCGCATGGATGGCGGCACCACCGACGGACAGCCGGCCAAAGTGATCAGCAAGGATCTCGGCTATCCCGTGTCCGTGCAACTCGCCGACGGCCGGATTTTCACGGTCTATTACCTCAATTCCGGCGGATCAAACTGCTTCATTGCGGGAACGTTCTGGGACGTGCCTGAAGCGGCGGGCAGAATGCCAAAACCGAAGGGTGCCCCGTAATTTTACAAGCGCTGATGGCGAGACGGCTCTGCTTCTGGCAGGATTGGGACCGCGTGAAGCAATTGTCATGAAACACATCCCCATCCTCACCACCTTGCTGCTGGCGTTGTCCGCTTCAGGGAAAGACGACTCCTCGGCCCGGTCGCTGAAACATTCCGATGTGGTGTTCATGGGCGGCGGCACGAAGGAAACCTACGAAGCCTACGCCGCGACGGTCGTGGACTGGGGCGGCT
>JBAYGL010000478.1:0-4098 GCA_041666725.1 Limisphaerales bacterium | reverse complement strand
GCCTTCGCAGCATTCGACAACACCAACTGGGAGAAACCGGCCTTCTGGCAGGCGGGCACGCTGGAACCTCACTTCGGTTTTCTCTTGAGCTTCATGGTCGGGGATTTGACGAGCCTCGCCAGTCTGCCGTCTGCGAAACCCAACCAAATCACTGACGGCTTCGCTGGCGCAAATTTGGACACCAACAAGCTCGAACGGTTGGTTACAGGTCAGGATGACCGCTGGTTGGTGGGCACAGAAACGCTCACCCTGGACGGGCGTGTAATGGTGGTGTTACGGCTCAAGGGACGAATGCTGAGTCTGGCGCATGGGGTGGAAGTCACGCTCTTTGCTGATGCCGCCAATCTGACAAACATCCATCGCATTGAATTGACAGGGATGCCGCTGGTCAAGTCGCCCTACATTTCCATTCGCGAGGATTTCGACACCAACGGCTTCCCACACCTTTGGATTGTCGAAACACCCGCGGCAGAAGTGACGAAGAAAACGGTGCGGTTCAAACAGGTCGAGTTGGATGCAAAGTTCGACGAGAAAGCGGTTTTTCTCCCCGACGTGCCGAAGGGCTACCAAGTCAAAGGTCGGGCAAATTTTTGAGGCTGGGTGACCAAAGAAATGAACATCTACGCCGGCGAAGGTCGCGTGGACAGCGGGGGGTGAGAGTTCCTCCTGCTTGCTGAAGTTTCGCTCATGTCGGGCAAAGTTGGGTTTGTGTTCACTCCCTTCCGACTGCACTCTCCGGAAAATAATCGCCTATGAAAATACTCGTCGCCGATGATTCGCGAGTATCACGGAACCTCGCCGCATCCATCCTTGAGGACATGGATTTTGAAGTGCTGACCGCCGTGGACGGGCTGGAGGCGTGGAAGATTTTTGAGCGCGAGGAGATTCCCCTGCTCGTCTCGGACTGGATGATGCCGGAGATGGACGGCCTGGAGCTGTGCAGCCGCGTCCGGGCGGCCGCCGCCCGCCGGCCCGGCTACACCTACATCATGATGGTGACAGGCCTCGATGGCCTGAAGAACTTCGTCGCCGGCATGTCCGCCGGCGCGGACGACTTCATAGTGAAGCCCTTCGAGCCGGAGATGCTGCGCTGCCGCATCCGCGTCGCCCAGCGGGTCTTGGCGATGCAGCACGAACTCCGCTCGCTTGCGGCGGCCCTGCCGTTTTGCGGGGAGTGCGATGCTATCCGGAGCGATCCGGCCAGCGTGCAGCGGATGCATGATTTTCTTTCCGCGCACCCGGAATTGAAGCCGGTGCTGGGACGGTGTCCGGCCTGCGCCGGCAAGGTGTGAAGGTGGGGATTGTTGTCGCCCGCCTTGATGTCGTAACATCCGCCCGTATTGCTGTGATCCGAAACACTCTCATCCTCCTTCTCGCCGCCGTGCTTGCCGGTTGCAACCCGCCTGATGCATCCCGGGCCGGCAAGAAGGATGGCAAGACGGCACCCATGCTGCCGAGTCGGGCGGTGCAGGCCGTGCCGGTGGAAACGCGGCCGATGGAGCGCACCGTGTCCGTCATCGGGGCGCTGGCGGCGATCGACCAGGCGACCTTGAGCGTAAAGGTCACGGGCCGGCTCCAGAGCCTGACCGTGGACCTCGGCACGCGCGTGCGAAAGGGTGAGCTGGTGGCGCAGATCGAGCCGGTGGATTACGAGTTGAAACTCAAGTCCGCCGAGGCCCTCCTAGCCCAGGCCCGTGCGCGGCTCGGCCTGCAGCTCGTCGGCACCGATGACACGGTGAAGGCGGAGGCAACCAGCACCGTGCGGCAGGCGAACGCGTCGCTGCTCGAAGCACAGAAGCAGCGCGATCGCACCCGCGAGCTGGCGAAGCGCGGCATCAGTTCGCAGGCGGATTTGGAGGTCGCTGAGGCGAACTACGAAATCGCCTTCAACCGTCACCTGGAGGCGTTGGAGGACATCCGCCAGCGGCAGGGTGTGTTGCAGCAGCGTCGCGCCGACGTGGAGATTGCCCGCCAGCAGCTCGTGGACACCCGGATCATTGCGCCGTTTGACGGCATCGTGCAGGAGCGCAAGGCCAGCCCCGGCGAGTTTCTGAACACCGCCGCGCCCATCGTCACCCTCGTGAAGGTGGATCCATTACGCCTGCGCGTGGAGGTGCCCGAGCGCAACGCGACCGGCGTGCGGCCGGGCCAGAAGGTCCGCCTCGCCATCGAGGGGGACACGAACAAATACACCGGCACCATCTCGCGCCTCAGCCCGGCGATCACGGAGTTGAGCCGGATGCTCGTCGTCGAGGCGGACATCGCCAACAGCCGGGGCCTCCTGCGGCCGGGTGCGTTTGCACGGTCCGAGATCATCCTCGCCGAGCGGGAACCGGCCACGACGGTTCACAAGGACGCACTTGTCACCTTCGCCGGCATGGAAAAAATCTTCCTGGTGAAGGACGGCAAGGCGGCGGAGAAGAACATTGTGACCGGGCGCCGCGCCGGGGATTTCATCGAAATCACCGGCGGCATCAAACCCGGCGACCTTGTTGTGATCAATCCGGGCAGTCTGCAAAACGGGCAGCCGGTCACGGTGGACACCTCCGGCCAGCCGCCGGCGAACAAGGTGCCTGCCACCGCCACGCCGAAGTCGGGAAAGAAAACCTAGTGAACAAGGCTGCCGACATGGAGCGCGGACGCCCACGTCCGCAGCCGCTTCCCTCTTCCATGCAGCGTGCTGCGGACGTGGGCGTCCGCGCTCCAATCCGCTAACCGCCCCGTGCAAAAGCTCGCTGAAATCTCCATCCGCCGCCCGGTGTTCGGCACGATGATTGTGCTGGCGCTGGTGGTCGTGGGCATCGCGGGCTACCTCAAGCTCGGCGTGGACCGTTCACCGCCGGTGGACATCCCGACCATTTACGTGAGCACACGGCTGCCCGGCGCGTCGCCCGTCGAAGTCGAGTCGCTCATCTCCCAGCCCATCGAGGAGCAGGTCAACACCGTCGAGGGCATCACCGAGCTGCGTTCCATTTCCGGCGTCGGCAGTTCCTTCGTCATCATCCAGTTCGACCTCAGCCGCAAGGTCAGCGAGGCGCTGGAGGACGTGCGCAACCGCGTTGCCTCGATGGGCACCGAGCTGCCGCGTGACGCTGACCCGCCGCAGGTCACGAAGTTCGACACTGAGCGCAACGGCGTCATCTCTGTCTCGCTTTCCGGCGACCGTTCTCAGCGCGAGCTGACCGAGCTGGCGGACAAAATCGTGAAGGTGCAGCTCGAACGCGCCCTCGGCGTGGGCGAGGTGGAGATCAACGGCGGCCTCCAGCGCGCCATCAGCATCTGGGTGGACCCCGACCGCCTCGCGGCCTACCAGATTCCCATCACCGCCGTGCGCGACGCCGTGGCGCGCCAGAACGCGAACATCCCTGGTGGCAACGTCATCTCCAACGTCCGAGAGCACACGCTCCGCACCGTGGGCCGGCTCACGGACGCGCGCGAGTTCAACGACCTCGTCATCACCACCGTCAACAACTCGCCCGTCCGCATCCGCGACATCGGCTGGGCCGAGGACGGCACCAAGGAGCGGCGCACCGTCTCGCGCCTGAACGGCCGTCCCTCCGTGACGCTCGTGGTCAAGCGCCAGGCCGACGCCAACACGGTCGAGGTCATTGAGGCGGTGAAGAAGAAGCTGCCGGGAATCCAGGCGCAGCTTCCGGCGGACATCAAGTTCGAGGTGATCGAGGACCAGTCGCGCTACATCTACGAGGCGCTGCACGAAATCAACGTCCACCTTGTCCTGGGCAGCATCCTCGCGAGCCTCGTCGTGTTCGCCTTCATGCGGAGCTGGCGCGCGACCTTCATCGCGGCGGTGGCGATTCCCTGCTCGGTCATTTCCACCTTCGGCGTGATGTGGGCGCTGCACTTCACGCTCAACAGCGTCACCATGCTCGCGCTGGTGCTGATGGTCGGCATCGTGATTGATGACGCCATCGTCGTGCTGGAAAACATCTTCCGCTTCGTCGAGGAGAAGCAGATGCACCCGTTCGACGCCGCGCGGGAGGCGACGAAGGAGATCGGCACGGCCGTGCTCGCGACCACGTTGAGCCTCGTCGTCATCTTCGTGCCGGTGTCGTTCATGTCGAGCATCGCGGGGCGGTT
>JBAYGL010000477.1:0-4100 GCA_041666725.1 Limisphaerales bacterium | reverse complement strand
GGCATCGGTTCCGATTTCCGACTCGACGGACAGCACGCCTTCCAAGAACCCGCTTTACCTCGACGCGCTGCAAGACCGCCTGCTGGCCGGGTTCAACATCGAAGTCCCGGTCATCCCCTGGCCCGCCCCGCCCAGGCGGTTGCTCCGCGTCTCCGCGCAGCTCTACAACTCGCTGCCGCAATACGAACGGCTGGCGGAGGTGTTGAGGAAATTGCTCTGAGCCGAGGCCCTCTTGGACTGCGCCGGCAGAGCGCAGCAGCGGTGCCGCCTTTGTTTGGTGTCCACGCTTCAGCGTGCTCCGACAGGCGATCACCCTGAAGGGTGGACACCAAACCAGACGGCACGCCTACTTCGTCGCCACCACGCGGACTTCGGAGGCGGGCAGCAGCAGGTGCGCAAGTGAGCGGAGCAGGCGGAAGCCGCCTTCTCTCAGCTTCAACTTCATGGCCCACACCGCCGCCGCGCGGTCGTAGCCGAACTGCCCGATGGCGGCGGATTCCAGCTTGAAACCGCATTCCGCGACGAGGTTCCCGAGCGTCTGCACGTTCCAGGAAAACAGATGGTGGTTTGGCTCGGCGGGGTTGTGGCGGCGGTAGCGGCGTTCCTTTTCGAACGGCACGCAGAGCAGCAGCCTGCCGCCGGGCTTGAGGACACGGCGGATTTCCACCAGCGAAGCGGCGGGGTTGAGCGCGTGCTCCAGCATGTGATGGCAGATGACCACGTCGGCGCTGCCGTCACCGAGCGACGCGGAGTCACGAACAAACTCGATGCCGCGTCCACGCAGCTCCGGTTCCAGAAAATCCGCCACGTCGAAGCCGATGCGCCGCCCGCACTTCAGCTCGGACAAATTCCAGCCCGCGCCGACGCCAAACTCGACGACGGTGTCGGGCGGGCGGATGTGCTGCGCAAACTTCTCCGACCGCAGCCGTGCGACCCACGGAAACGCCTCCGGCGGCAGGCCGCGCTTGCCCTCGTGATAGGCGCGACCGGCCTCGCCCTGGTAGTGGCGCGCGGCGGAGTTTTCAGGCGAGTCGGGCATTCGGGGCGGAGCGTAGCCGAAGGCGGCGCGACCTGTCGACTTCCCGCGGCGTTCACGCCGCAGAAGGCTGCGAGCGAACGAAACGTCCGGCAAATACGAGCGGTTTCCGCACCACCCACCCTGCTGCGGCGTGAACGCCGCGCTCCTTCGGGGCAGCTCAAGATGCGCCCTCAGGCCCGCCACTTCAGCGCGGTCTTCTTCCCGTGTCCGGGATGCTGCTCGTCGTGGGCGCGCAGTTCGAGCGTCGCGCCGTCGTGCCTGAGATGGCAGTCCACCCAGCCCGTCGGCTGCTCCTTGGCGAAGTGGTAGGCGACGGCGGGGAGGTTCACGAGGTGCAGCCCGGATTTCTCCTGCACGTTCCACTGATGGGAGTGGCCGTAGAACAACGCCTTCACCTGACGGCGCGGCAGCAGCACGTCGAACAGCTCGGACGTGTCCACCAGGCCGGTGTTTTGCCGGGCCGGGTCGAGGTGCGGGTTGTGATGCACCATGACGAGCGCGGGCCGGTCCTGATGCGCGTCGAGCGCCTTTGCCAGCCACCCGAGCTGGGCGGGCTCCAGCCGGCCGGGCGTCTTGTCCACGAGGTCGAGGGAGTCGAGGAGAAACCAGTTCGCCTGCGGGGATTGCACCACGGAGACGTGCTTGTTCTGCACGGGACGCGCGGCACCGCCGGAGACGTTGAGGGCCTGCCAGAAGTGGGCGCGGTCGTCGTGGTTGCCGAGGGTCATGTGCAGCGGCAGGCCGGCGTCGGTGAGCGGCCTGATCATCGGGACGAAGGTGGCGTATTCCTCCGCCAGGCCGGCCTTCAGCGCACAGTCACCATTGATGAAGACGCCGGCCAGCGAGGCCTTCGCCGCGAGCACTTCCCTGATGGACGCGCGCAGGTGTTCGGCCATGTTCGTGCCCCGGACGACGGCATCTTCCCTGGGGCCGATGTGCGTGTCCGAGAGCAACGCCCAGCGGGTGGAAGCGCCGGCCTCGGCGGCGGGCAGGTGGCGCGTGGCGAAGAGCGCGGCACCGGCAAGTGCGGCGCGGAGGAGGAAGGTGCGGCGGGGAGTGAGGTGGAGGGGCATGGGGAGGAGTGATTAGTAATTAGTAGCAGGTCGGGAGTAGCAGCACAGGAGGCGTTGCGGATTCTCGGTGTTGTGCGCGTCAGTCATGACGTGGGTCGGCCGGCGGCGATTGGGACAGTGATGGTCTTTGACTTCGGACTCCAGCGGTAGCCGGTGAGAGCGCCGGTGGTTGGGTCGGCAGCGAATGCCATCACGCCGTGGCCAAGACCACTGCGCAGCCCGTTCCTAGCCAGCACCTCGGCGCGCTGGTCCTTGGGGCGTGAATCGTCGCCGTGCGGAGACGCCGTTGAGTCATACACCTCGACCACCCAAGTCCCCTCCGGTCCCGCCACCGGAACGCTTGCAATCACCACCGCATGTCCATTCGAGGACGGCGTAATTCGCTCCCAAGCCACCACATCGCCGGGGCGCATTTCGGAGGCTTTGGCGACCGCCTGCCAGCCCGGTTGCGGCCTTTCCGCCAGGCTGGCAAAGAATGCCACATACTTTGCCGGAGTTGGGATGAGGCCCGGCTTGATATCAAGGGCCTTGAAGGCCGATTCCCTAGCTTGCGGTGCAGCTTGCTTCAGCGCGTAGGAGACGAAACCGACACAGTCATACCGATGGCTCCCAGTCGTGCGATCCACCCGTGTTTGGTGTTGATACAGTGTGCTGGTCATCGTCTTGAATTGATTGGCCGCTTCGTGGAACAATGGCCCGCCTCCGGCGGGCAGTTCTGCACCCCTCAACTCCCCGGCAGACCACCCGCAGGCCACCGCGCTGAGAACGCAGCACCAGAAACGGAGCGGATGGGAAATGCTTGTGGCGAGGGCAACAGGGGATGGTATGTCTTCGTTCATGGGATGTGCGTAGCGACGCCTAACATTGTGATTGAGCGACTGAACTGTCGTTCTTCAGGGTTACTCGACCAAGAGTTTCAACCGCGCATCATGATTCACGCCCGCAGACCCAGCCCGAGCACTTCCCGGCAATACTTGATGCTGCGCTCGATCTCGCCGCGCTGGTAATCCTGCTGGGCTTTGTTGCCGTCCACGCCGGCGGGGGCCTTGAACGGTTCGAGACGCTTGCCTTTCTTCGCGAGGGCGAGGAAACGCGCGAGGTCGGCGGCCTTCGCCTTGGGAAAGATTTTCCAGAAGTCGGGCTTCAAGATCGGGAACTCGCGCGCGAAGCCGGAGATGGTCTCGATGTGGACGGCCACGCCGGGGCAGTGCTTCTCGAAGTGGTCGAAGAACGCCGGCAGGTCCACGCAGCCCTCGCCCATCGCGGTCCATTGCACGGTGATGCCGTTGGCAGACTCCCAGACCATGTCGTCGCGGAGGCTGGTGGTGAGGACATAGGGCGCGAGGATTTCGAGGCTGGCGAGCGGGTCTTCAAGCGTCCAGCAGGCGTTGCCGGAGTCGAAGTTCACGCCGACGTAATCCTTGCCGGCGGCCTCGACGAGCTGCCGCACCTCCCACGCCTGCATGTCCCCGGCGTGGTTCTCGACGGCGACCTTCACGCCGGCATCCATCGCGCGGCTGCGCTGGGACTTGAGCACTTTCACCGTGTCGGCGATGCGCGCCTCGATGCCGCCCTCGGTGCTGCGGTCTTCCTGCGCGCCGAGCACGACGCGGAACGCCTTCGAGCCGAGCGCCGCGGCCATGCGGATGCCCAGCGCCAGATGCTCCCCGGCCGTGCCCCAGTCCTTTTTGAAGCGCTTCGAGGTCGGGCAGATGCTCCAGGAGCCGAGCTCGAGGGTGACGCCCCTGCCGGCGGCGTATTTGCGGATCTCGGTCAGCGAGGCGTCGTCGTGCCGGCCCTCGAGCGGGCCGAAGTCCGTCATGAAGAGCGAGTCGCAGCCGAGCTTCTCCGAGTAATCAATGAGCTGGCGGGCGTTCCACTTCATGCCGCGCACGGCGAAGTTGTCGAAGCCGAGCTTGTGGTTGCGCCTGCGCACCGGGGCGGCGGCGGCGGGCAGGGCGGCGGGCAGGGCGGCGGGCAGGGCGGCG
>JBAYGL010000476.1:0-4155 GCA_041666725.1 Limisphaerales bacterium | reverse complement strand
GCGGAGGGGTTCTAGCGGACGACGACGACGGAGCTGGCGCAGTTCCTCGGGATCGCTCGCGGTTCGGCCGGCGAGGTGCGCTCGATGATGGCGGTGGTGGCGAACCGGCCGAAGCTCAGACCAATCGCGGCGGACATTGCGCGCATTCGGGCGCTGGCGGAATCGTGCGCAAAGCAGCTCACGGCGTGGAGAGGGTCCATCGAAGCCGGGCCGGTGCAGGGGAAGCGGCATCTGTCGCCGGAAATGAAAGAGCGCCGCGCAGTGACAGACAAGGCGGCCGAGTTTCGGCTCAAGTTTCTGCGCGGACTCAAGCCGCAGCATCCGCTCCACGACACGCCGGAGGCGCGGGCGGCACGGGGCGAGGCGGTTGGGTGAGCAATCGCCGATACCCCATTGCCAATAGCCATGAACTGAGAAGTCGGGCGGCGAGGCGAAGGAGTGCGACGCTGCACGCTTTCGGGTGCGACGCTGGCTGGCAAGTGCGCCATGATCCGATTACGCGCGATGGCCAGATGATCTTCGCCGCGCTGCGCCAACTGGAGGACACCAGGAGCTGGGCCTATCCGGAAGGCCGGCGGCTGATCGGATTTCGTGCGGGTGAAGCCGGTGAAGCCGACGCAAAGGGGATGAGGAAGCGATGAACGGCAACAAGACCGAGCCGCTCGTCACGCTGCGCTACTTCGGCCCCGAGGTGAACCCCGATGCCCCGGCGATGGGCGCGTATCGGAAGAACAAGTTCAACTGAGGCGAAACCAACCTCGCAAAACGGCGGCTGGCGAAAACGTCGGCCGCCGTTTTCTTTTCCAACCGGCCTGCGGGCGGGCTGATCGGGGGGGAACCGTGGAACTCTCCCTCGGGGGCGCTGCCTAAATCAGTTCCGAGATGGGCTGGCCGCCTTCGGTGACAATGGGCACGGGCCGGCCCTGGCGGTCAATCCAGTTCGAGGCGGGATCAATCCCCAGGTGCTGATAGACCGTCGCGGCCAGATCGGCCGGGCTGACCGACCGGCTGGCGATGTCGTAACCCTTGGAATCCGTGCTGCCGATCACCTGGCCGTGACGCAGGCCGCCGCCGGCCATCACCATGGACATCACGCGCGTCCAGTGGTCCCGACCGGCATTCTTGTTGATCACTGGCGAGCGGCCAAACTCGCCCATCATCAAAATCAACGTGCTGTCCAGCAGCCCCCGGCTTTCCAGGTCGGTGACGATGGCGTGAAGCGTCTGGTCCACGCGTGGCAACAGCGGCTTGAGCCCCTTTACGATGCCGCCCCACTGAACCTCGTCGCCATGGTGATCGAAGTAACCCCAGGCTCCGCTGACGAGCACGAAGGTGACGCCGGCCTCCACCAGCCGCCGCGCGAGCAGGGCTTTCTCCCCCATGCTGGTGTTCCCGTAAAGCGCCCGCATGGCGGGAGTCTCCTCCTGGAGATTGAAGGCCCGTTGCGCCCGGCCTGACGTGACCACGTCAAACGCCTGGTGCGTGTAATGATCGGCCGACGCCACGGCCGGACTGTGGTCCAGCGACCGTTTCAAACGATCCATGCTTTCCTGCAACGTCTGCCGGTCGCCCAGCCGCTCAACCGAAATTCCCTCGGGCAGGGTGAGCTGGCCGGCCAGTTCCTTGCCATTCACCGGCTCAAAGGCGCTGCCCAGATCGCCCGCACCCCAAACGTCGGCCTTCCACGAATCGGCCAGCCCCACAAACCCCGGGAGCCCGGCCGCATTCGAGCCGCGCAACTTGGCCGCCACCGCGCCCATGCTGGGATAGCCGCCGCCGTCCTTGCCGTCGTTGGTCCGGCGGGCGAGCGAGTTGCCCGCCTGCATGGTGATGGGCGTGTGATCGCTGGCCCGGCAGTCCACGGAACGCAGGATGGTCAGCCGGTCCATCAACTTCGCCGTCAGCGGCAGATGCTCGCACACATGGATGCCAGGCACCTTTGTGGGAATGTCCTTGAACGGGCCGCGAACTTCCCGGGGCGCATCCGGCTTGGGATCCCACATGTCAATGTGGCTCGGACCGCCGGAGAGCCAGAAAAGGATGACGCTGGTCTTGCGCTGCGGTCGTCCGGTTGCAGCGGCCACGGCTCGTTGCCGCAACAAAGCCGGCAGGGACAGGCCCGCGAGTCCCTTCAGTCCGGCTTGCAAAAAGCCACGGCGCGAACTGCCCACCCGCAGCAAGTCACCGCGCGCCGGGCCAAACCACGGCAACACACCGCTGCGAGCGTGCTCGATGCGATGACCAACGGGGTTCATTTCCGCCTGTCATGTGCCTTCTCCGCGCGAACGTCAAGCCTCCGAATCCGCAGCGCGCCACCCGCCTCGATGGTGATCGGAGGATGCGGGCCGCGCCCGTGTCACGGACGCAATGGAGAGTTCCGCAGTGCCCCATCGGTTCGCCGCGTGGGCTTGTTGAAAACGGCGGCTGACGTTTTCAACCGCCGCCGTTCTTTCAAAGCGCCAAAAGGCGGAAGCTGCTGAGATACGAACCTGTCTGGCATCTGTTCATGTGCTCGAACAGGGCAAGGGGATCGCATTCCGGCACGCCGGAAAAGCACGTCGAAAACAACCATTGTCGGACGAGATCGCATTTGGTAACACCAGCGTGCCGGCGTTGGTGCGGGTGTGGTTCAATGGTAGAATGTGGGCTTCCCAAGCCTGAGACGAGGGTTCGATTCCCTTCACCCGCTCCACTCTTCATATAACCCAATAGAATCAATGGTTTCGTGAGTTTATGTGCAAAGAATGCCCTAAAATAGGGCTTTTTCACATACTATTCACAAATAGCCTGTAAACACAGGGTTTTTTTCGCATTGAGACGTGTCGAAAACCGCCATAGTGCTAGCAATAGTGCTAGCGGATTCAAGGAAGTTCAGGGCTGTTTCCTGCCGTTCACCGGTGTCAGAAATCCTCCGAAGCCATCGTTGATCGAAGCATCTCGGCGCACGATTTTCGCCAGGCCGCAGAAACTTTCGGTTCGTTCCCGCGTTCCATTCTTCGGCGATCTACTCGAGCGGGAACCTGGTCGCGGCGGACAAAAACGACCTCTCCACGCCGACGTTCCACGATTCGATTTAAGGCGCTCGACCTCACCGGACGACTCGTTGCAGCACCCGATTTCGGCCAGTTTTGACCGTTCAACAGTTCACCGGTGTCATTGATGATCAGCGGTGTTGAAAGTTGAACCAGAGAGGGCGTTTTGGACTGCCCGAAACGCGGAAATCGGATCATCGGCGAGGGCTTAAATCGAGTCCTGGCGAGGCGGGCAGGGGAGGCGCGGTTGGAGAAGCGAGAGTGTTGGTTGAAGTGCCGGGCTGCTTGAAGTCGGCATGGCGTTCTTGTGTGCACCGCTTCTGAACACGTTTTCTGTGAACCCGGAATCTGGTGGAAGCTGATCGCGATGGTTGTTTGAACCGATTGAAGGCCGATCTGCTTCGAGTCCCGGGCAAAACTTCATCTCCACGCTTCAGCAGGACCGTTCACCTGCACGCCAGCAGCTGTTTCATCGGAACGTCGCCCTGGAAGAACCAAGCTGGTGTCTGATGTGGTATCAGAGTCTCCCTTCAGCACGCCAAACATTCATAGCCAACCAGCGAGCTGTCGGTCCTTCTCACTCGGGCGCGATCGTCCGCCGAGCTGCCTTCTTGCCGGCTTGGTGAGCTTTGTTCGCCAGCATTCGATTCTTGGCACCCTTGGAACGTTTGCGTTTCTGGCGGCGGATTTTCTCCACCCGATTGCGCTCAGCAGTCGCACGTCCCTTTTGCAATGCTTCGATCTTGTCGAGCAGCAGGCGACGGGCAAGGCTGCGGTTGAGTCCTTGCTGCCGCGTCTCCTGACACTTGACCTGCACGCCCGTTGGGCGATGGAGCAGCATTACGCAAGTGGAGGTCTTGTTGACATTCTGCCCGCCGTGCCCGCCGGAGCGGACGAAGGATTCTTCGAGTTCGCACTCGCGCACGCCCAACGCGACCATGCGATCGCTGATCTGCCGGTCCAAATTGGGGGCGACTGAACCCATGTAAGAAGCGTAGCGACAAAGCTGCACAGCTCTCAATGCCGAACTTGGACACCGACCCCATCCGCCTTTTCCCAAGTCGTCTCACGCATTCCTTCCCGCAAAGGTTCCATGGCAGGATTGCACGGGCAGAAGTTCCGG
>JBAYGL010000475.1:0-4181 GCA_041666725.1 Limisphaerales bacterium | reverse complement strand
TGCCGGCTGCCGTCGCTGACGGCGATCTTGCCGTTGTCGAGCACCTCGACACCGCGCGGGGCGATGAACGTGCCGACGGGCACAAGGCTCGCGCTGACGGTGTTGTTGGAAAGCGCCACGCGGCGCAGGGCCCCGCCCTCCTCGACGACGTAGAGGTTGCCAACGCCGTCGAACGCAATCGCGTTGGGCGCGGTGAATGTATTGAGCGCTGTGATCGGCGTGACGGTCGCTCCGAAGCTGATGTTGCGCAGGTCCAGCTGATGGATGCGGCCATCCCCCTGGGTGAGGATGTAAAGATTGGTGTTTCCATCCACCGCGAGGTCCACCGGCGTGCTGAATATGATGTTCCCGCCGGAGGAATTGGTGGCCAGTGTGGAAGTGGTGCCTGCGGTCAGATCGAGCCTGCGCACAGTGTTATTGCCCGTGTCTGCCAGCCATAGGATGCTCCCCGAAGCTTCAAAGGCCATGCCTCCCGGAGTGCTGAATTGAGCCTCGTCCTGCGTGTTCCCGTCGGCGTTGCCCGAAGCGGAGCCGGCGTTGGCGGAACTGGGGCCGCCGCTCAAAGTCGAGACAGTCGTCTGCGCGAAGGCGGCAGCATGCACCAGCGCTCCCAGCGCGAACGCCAGAGCCCAGCGCGCCGCGCGTCTGACACCGCGCGCTTCACTTGCTGTCCGGATTGCACTCATGAAGAGGAAGTGTTTCCGAGCCTATGGGTTCGCCGGAGCCGCCGGTTTCTTGCCCCATTCTTTTGCCTTGCCGGAGTCGATAAAGGAATCGGGTTTATCCTGCATCACCGGCGGACGCTGCTTGAGGAAGTCCGTCGCGGTCGGGTTCGTCTGACCCTGGAGGAAATCCGTGCTGGGAGCCTGGAAGTGGGCGGCTTCGATGAGGGTGGGGGTGACGAAGATGAGGAGGTTGGCCTTGCTGCGGACCTTGGTTTCCTTGCGAAAACCCCAGCCGATGCCGGGAATATCCCCGAGGAAGGGCACCTTCGTGTAGCCCTTGTTCACGTTGTCCGTGATGAGGCCGCCCATGACGAGGGTGTTGCCGCTGGGAATCATCACCTGCGTCTCGATCTTGCGGATGGCATAGACATTGGCCTCGTTGACCTGGCCGTTGATGGTCTGGCGGTCCTTCGAGTCGATGTTGGAAACCTCGGGACTCACCTTGAGGGAGATGTTGCTGTTGGCGGCAATGCGCGAGGTGACTTCGAGGATGGTGCCGAGGTTCGTGTAGGTGACGCTGGCGGCGGCGGGCGTGTTGGCGGAACCGGGCGTGACCTGGAAGATCGGAAAGGCGCGCGTGACGGCGAGGCGGGATGTCTGGCCGTCCATCATCACGGAGCGCGGAGTGGAGATGACTTCCGTCTCCGCGTCGGTGTTCAGGAACGAGAGCGTGGCGCGGAGGCCGTCGGCGTTCAGGAAGCCGACGGCGGGGTTGAGCCCGTCGCGGGTGTTGACATTGAAGCCGGGGATCGCCCCGCCGATGGCGGTCGTGAGCGATTCCGTGATGGTCGAGGGCGCGGTGGTCGCGCTGGTGACCGTGCGTCCGCCGGGCAGGGTGGTCGTGGTCGTGGTCGTGGCGCCGGGACGGTTCGCGTTATAGGTGCCGGTGATGCTGCCGTTGCCAAAACCCACCTGCTGGTTTTGCAGGGTGCCGCTCCAGTCCACGCCCCGGAGGGATTGCGGACTGCGGGAGGTTTCCAAAATCCGGGCCTCGATGAGGACCTGCATCGTGGGCGTGTCGATCCGCTCCATCAGCTCGGCGAGGAAGTCCCACTCGCGATCCGTCGCGGAGATGATGAGGTTCTGGGTGCGGGGATCGGGAACGACCTTGGCCCGGGCGGACAGGACGCCTGTGAGGATGGTGACGATGTTGGTGGGGCTGGTGTATTTCAGGGCGATGATCCTGGTGACGAGCGGTTCCTGGGCATTCGCATCCTTCGGACTGACACGGTAGGTGTTGGTCTTTGGATCGTGGATCATCTGCAGATTGTTGTTCGCCAGAATGGCTTCGAGCGCCTGATGGGCGGTGACGTTGGTCATGCGAAAGGCGGGGACCTTCGGGGCAGGAAGGGAGGTGCCGTCCGGGGCTTTCTTGAGTTCCGTCAACCGGGGATCGAAAAGAACGTTGATCTCCGCCTGCAGGGCGAGGCTCTTGATCAAGTCCACCAGCTCCATGTCGTCATACTTGAGTTCGAGGATGACCTCGTTGTCGAGGGCGACGCGCGCGGCCTCCTTGGCGTCCGCAGCAGCCCTGGCCCTGCCCTCGGGGGTGGGCACGGGTTGCACGGGCTTCGGCGCGGCGGGCGCGGGAGCGGCGGCGGGAGCGGGCGGCGAGTTCTGCGCCACGAGCAGATGGGCGGGCAGCAGGAACCCTGCGGCCAGCAGGAGGGCGGACGTCGTTTTCATGCGCATGGTCAGTTGATCGGCGACCGAAGCCGCCAGAGGGTCTCAGAGTCCTTCTCGCAAAAAGAGTTCTTTAATTTGTTTTTCGCCTTCGATCTGAAAACGGGCCGAGCGCTCGCCGATCTCCACACAACGCACCTTGAGCTGTTTATCCCCGGGCAGACGGATGAGCAACTCCTCGCCCTTGGTGAAATCGTAGGTCTTCACACCGCTGTAGATGTTTGCGTAGCGGCGGGTCCTGCCTCCGGAGATGCCGCGCAACCCCAGGTTCGCACTGCCGGTCAACTCGGCCTGGGGCGGAGATGGGACGACCGGGTTGGTGTCCACCACGGGCGGGGGATTGCCGGGCTCAGCCGGCTTGATGACGATCTTGTTGGTGTTCCCGGCAGGCGGCGGCCTGGGAGGTTCCGGGGCCTTGGGAATGCGTCGCTTGCTGGTGGGGAAGAAAGGATCCCTGCCCGCATCCAGGGCCATGTTGAACGCTGCCTTGGGGAACACAACGACCAGCGGCACGGCATTCGTGACCGGCTTGGCATCTTTGTCGGCGGCCTTCGGATCAACGGCCTTCTTGGCGTCAGGCTTCTTCTTGTCGTCAGCTTTTTTCTCGTCCTTCTTGTCCGCCGCGAGCGCGACCCCGGACGCCATCACGAACGCCGTGGCGATGGCCAGGGCGATGCGGAACGGGTGGGCGAGGGGCTTCATGGGTCAGTTGCGCTTGGGCGGTTTGACGAGGGCGGACACCTCAAAGGTGAAGGAAAGTCTTTCACGTTCGTCACCCGTGCTGCCGACGGCGGCGACGCTCTCGGGGCTCATTTCCAAGGACAGCACGCGCATGTAGGGAAACTGGTTTTCCCAGTCGGCCAGGTATTTGCCGAGGTCGTGATAATAGGCCGTCCCACCAAACGCATAGGCCGCCGCCTTGTAGGGGAACTCGGGGATCATGCTCATCTCCCCCTGCCCGCGAAAGGGGAAGTTGGGAATTTCGACCTTGTAGAGAGCCTGGGATCGAAACTTGTTTTCCGTGGAACGAATCCACAGGACGGGGTCGCCGCTGACCATGCCGGACTCGATGGCTCCCAGGCGCGCCTCCAGCATCTCCGTCCTCTCCCGCACGGCCTGCGTGCTCTTCACCAACCGGTCGGCCTCCGTGTATTTCTTCTCCGCATCGGCGATCTGGACGGCCAGCTTTTTGAGGGAGTCCTGAGCCGGGGAAATCAGCAGAAGGTAGACCACCACCAGCGCGACCAACGTGCCTATGCCAACAGCGATGAGATGCTGCTTCTTCTGAGGCGAAAGTGCTTTGATTTCGTCGATCATGTCAGTTGCGCACCTGCTCGGCGAAGGCGCATTCCATGGTGAACGTGACGAAGACGCGCGATGGATCGTCCTTGTCCGGCGTGGGATTCGAAAAGCCCTTGAAGGAGATCGGATTCTCCCTGGCCAGATACTGTTTGAACCACGGATGATCCTTGATCTTGTCCTTGAACTTGGTCGAGCCCTCTTCATCCGACCGCCCGTAATCGCGCGCGATGATCACCAGCACGATGTGCTCGGTCGAGACGGCGGGCTTGCTCTTGCCCCGCTCCTTCGAAACCACGGCGGCCTGGACATTGTAGCTTTGCTCCACCCGGACGCGGCTGACCTGAATCTGATCCAGCGCGCATTCCTGCAACGCATTCATGCACCCGGACCACAGCACGCGGTTGGTGGCCATCCGGTTGAGGCCATGAATATTGCGCTCAATCTCCCCGGCCTTTTTCACCAGTTCGGCGG
>JBAYGL010000474.1:0-4195 GCA_041666725.1 Limisphaerales bacterium | reverse complement strand
GCACCTCGGCATTGACTGGGAGCACACGACCATCAACGACCTCACCGGACGCCCCACCGCCATTGTAAACGAGGGCCAGCCCATCTCCGAGTTGTTCAGTTGAAGCATCTCCGGTGAGACTCGCAAACTCGAAACCGGCGATTGGAAAGAGATCAAGACAGCCCGTTAAGCCTTGTCCGTCAGCGCCGAAAAATAAATTCCACCGCTCTCAATTGCACTGACGTCCAAGTCTCATGTCGTCACCCATAACGTCGCCCGTCATCACGCGCTGCACCGGACCATTGAGCCGCCGAGGCTTCATGAACGTCGGGCTCACCGGCTTCGCAACGCTCAGCCTTCCGGGCCTCCTGCGCCTCCGCGCCGAAAACGCCACGAAACCGCAGAAGGAAAAGACCGCCGTCATCATGGTCTGGCTTCTCGGCGGCCTGTCCCACCTCGATACTTACGATCCAAAGCCAAACAGTGGCAGCGAGTATCGCGGCCCCTTTAAGAACATCCCCAGCAAGGTGCCCGGCATGCACCTCACCGAGCTGATTCCCCTTCATGCCAGGATCGCCGACAAGTTCACGATCATCCGTTCGATGACGCACCGCTCCGGCGGCCATCCGGCGGGGCACCTCACCCTGCTCTCCGGCGACGCGGACACCCGCGACAAGGCCCAGCCACGCTACCCGGACTGGATGTGCGTGGCCAATTTCCTCCGCTCCAAAAACAAGGGTCGCACCAGCCCTCTGCCCAATTACGTCGGCATCAATCCCATCGGAGGTGGTTACGCCGGACCGGCCTATGTCGGCGACGCCTACTCGCCCTTTTCGATTTCCGGCGATCCCAACCGCCCCGACTTCCAGGTGCCCAACACCAGCCTTGCCACGGCCTCCGAGTCGCGCCGGCTCAGTGACCGGACGGCGTTGCGCCAGAGCCTCGACACATTGGAGCGATCCTTCGACAGGGAGGGCGAACTCGGTGCGCTGGACCAGTTCGAAGCCCAAGCCGTGACGTTGCTCACCAACCCCCGCACACGCGATGCGTTTGATCTGGCCAGGGAAGATGCCCGGACACGAGACCGTTACGGCCGCAACCGCTGGGGCCAGCAGTTGCTGCTGGCACGCAGGCTCGTCGAGTCCGGCGTCGAGATCATTCACAGCAACCTTGATGGCGCGCTCTGCGGCAACGGACCCGGCAACTGGGACGATCACGCGGTGAACGCTCATGTGTTTGATGCCCTCCGCTACCGTGCCAGAGCCTACGATCAGGCGGTGACAGCGCTGATCGAGGACATTTACGAACGCGGCCTCGCCAAGCGCGTGCTGGTCGTCGTCACCGGCGAGTTCGGCCGGACGCCCAAGATCAACTACGACCGCAGCATCCGGGCGGCTCCCGCCAGCGGCCCTTCGGGCACCACGCAGCCGGGCCGCGATCACTGGCCCAATGCCTTCTCCAACATCTGGGCCGGCGGAAACATCCGGCCCGGCGGCATCATCGGGGCCAGCGACAAACGCGGCGAGGCCGTCGCGGAGCGTCCCTGCGGACCCGGCGATTTCCTGGCGACGATCTACCAGCACCTCGGCATTGACTGGGAGCACACGACCATCAACGACCTCACCGGACGCCCCACCGCCATCGTAAACGAGGGCCAGGTCATCACCGAGTTGTTTGGCTGAAGCATCCCCGGTAAGGATCGCGGACTCAAAGCAGGCAAGCGAAACTCATGTCGTCACCTTCAACCCCGCCCGTCATCACGCGCTGCGCGGGGCCCTTGAGCCGGCGCGGTTTCATGAACATCGGGCTCACGGGCTTCGCGACACTCAGCCTCCCGGACCTCCTCCGCCTCCGCGCCGAAAACGCCACCAAGCCGCAGAAGGAAAAGACTGCCGTCATCATGGTCTGGCTCATCGGCGGCCTCTCCCATCTCGACACCTACGACCCCAAACCCGACATCGGCAGCGAGTATCGCGGCCCCTTTAAGAACATCCCCAGCAAGGTGCCCGGCATGCACCTCACCGAACTGATCCCTCTTCATGCCAGGATCGCTGACAAGTTCACGATCATCCGCTCGATGACGCACCGCTCCGGAGGCCATCCGGCAGGCCACCTCACCCTGCTCTCCGGTGATGCTGACACCCGCGACAAGGCCCAGCCTCGCTACCCGGACTGGATGTGCGTGGCCAATTTCCTCCGCTCCAAAAACAAGGGTCGCACCAGCCCCCTGCCCAATTACGTCGGCATCAATCCCATCCAGGGCAACTACGCCGGACCGGCTTATCTGGGAAGTGCGTATTCGGCGTTTGCCATCGGCGGCGATCCCAACCGCCCCGACTTCCAGGTGCCCAACACCAGCCTTGCCAACGCTTCTGAGTCGCGCCGCCTCAGTGACCGGACGGCGTTGCGGCAGAGCCTCGATACGCTGGAGCGCTCCTTCGACAAGGAAGGTGAACTCGGAGCCCTCGACCAGTTCGAGGCCCAGGCGATGACGTTGCTCACCAACCCCCGCACGCGCGATGCGTTTGATCTGGCCAGGGAGGACGCCCGGACACGCGACCGCTACGGCCGCAACCGCTGGGGCCAGCAGTTGCTGCTGGCACGCAGGCTCGTCGAGTCCGGCGTCGAGATCATTCACAGCAGTCTGGACGGTCCGATGTGTGGCAACGGTGCCAACAACTGGGATGACCACGCCGTGGACGGGCACATATTCGATGGCTTGCGCTACCGCGCCGGAGCCTACGATCAGGCGGTGACAGCGCTGATCGAGGACATTTACGAACGCGGCCTAGCCAGGCGCGTGCTGGTCGTCGTCACCGGCGAGTTTGGCCGGACGCCCAAGATCACCTTTGATCGCAGCATCCGGGCGGCTCCCGCCAGCGGCCCCTCGGGCACCACGCAGCCGGGCCGCGATCACTGGCCCAATGCCTTCTCCAACATCTGGGCCGGCGGAAACATCCGCACCGGCGGCATCGTCGGGGCCAGCGACAAACGCGGCGAGGCGGTCACCGAACGGCCCTGCAGTCCGGGCGACTTTCTGGCGACGATCTACCAGCACCTCGGCATTGACTGGGAGCACACGACCATCAACGACCTCACCGGACGCCCCACCGCCATCGTAAACGGGGGCCAGGCCATCGCCGAGCTGTTCAGCTAGTCCTCCCGCGAACCGCAGGCACGACCGTCCGGGCACTTGCAACCTTGCGCCGGCCTCCGGCCTCTCATTAAATCGGCGCGTGCCGACCAAAGTAATCGCCGTTGCGAATCAGAAGGGTGGCGTGGGCAAGACCACCACCGCCGTCAACCTTGCCGCCTGCCTTGCCGTGCTCGGCCGGCGCGTGCTGCTCGTGGACATTGATCCGCAGGCCAACGCGACCAGCGGCGTCGGTCTCGAAAAGACCGAGGGCGCGAGCAGTTACCGCGCGCTGCTGGGCGAAGGCACCCTGACGGAACGCATCAAGCCAACGGCCTTCGAGCGGCTGGAGATCGTGCCCAGCGAGGTGGATTTGTGCGGCGCGGAAATCGAACTGTCCCGGCTGGAGAACCATCTGCACCGCCTGAAGCTCGCCTTGCAGCCGGTGCGCGATGCAGGGCGGTTCGATCTCATCGTGATTGATTGCGCACCGTCGCTGGGGATTCTCACGCTCAACGCCTTCGCCGCCGCCGACGCGCTGCTGGTGCCGCTCCAGTGCGAATATTACGCGCTGGAAGGCATCTCGATGATCCACCGTGTGCTCGGCCAGGTGCGCGACTCCGGCGTGAACGCGCAGCTTGAGCTGCTCGGCGTGGTGATGACGATGTTCGACGGGCGCACGCGGCTCTCGCAGCAGGTGCTGGGCGAGGTGCGCGAACACTTCGGCGAAAAGGTTTTCGACACGGTCATTCCGCGCACGACGCGCCTTGCGGAAGCGCCGAGCCACGGGCAGCCCATCATCCACTACGACAAATACAGCGCCGGCGCGTCCGCCTACGAAGTGCTCTCCCAGGAAGTGCTGGAGCGGTTGAAATAGCTCCTTCCGGTGCAGCCCGCTGTCGCAGGGTGAATTAACCGGAACAATGCAGTGGACGCGGCAGGAGCGCGGCATTCATGCCGCAGAAACGCCCGCCACAGCCGGGGCTCGCGTTTGCACCTGCGCCGGCTGCCGCCCGAACCGCTTGGTTCGTTCGCGCGGATGGCTCGAAAGCTCATCAACCCCCTTTGAATTCCGCGTTTCTG
>JBAYGL010000473.1:0-4208 GCA_041666725.1 Limisphaerales bacterium | reverse complement strand
TGTCGGCGAGTGCTTCGCTGGCCCCGCGTCCGGTGATGACGCGGCGCGGCAGATGATTTTCAAAGGAAGTCGGGGGTGCGTTCATACGGGGGCAAGTATCGCTGTCGGAGAGGTCGGAATCTCACCGCCGAGTCTCAAAGACTGCCCGCATCGTCTCACGGCATTCGACAAGCCTCCGCTGCGGGTGATAATTTCCGGGCAATGGCCGTGCTGCTCGAAAACATCCACTTCGCCCCCGGCGAAAGCCTCCGCCTGCTGCGCTGGCGGGGAAATGCGCAATCGCTGCAATCCCTCGAAGCTGGCGGACGGCGCACCGCTGCGTCCGGCGTGGGCGGGCGCTGGCACAGCCACGCGGAAATGGAGTTCACGATTTTTCAGCGCGGCTCCGGGCTGCGCTACGTGGGCGATCACGTCGGCGCGTTTGGCGAGATGGACTGCGTGCTGCTGGGCAGCCATCTGCCGCACTGCTGGATGGAGCAGGGCCGCACCGATGGCTACGTGCTCCAGTTTCGCCTGCCGGCCGAGCATCCGCTGCGACGGTTGGGGGGCGCGCGTGAGCTGCAGCGCCTCTTTGCTGCGGCGGAGCGCGGCATTCATTTCCGTCCCGCTGTCGCCCGCGCGGCGCTCGTGCTGCTGGAGCGCATGGCGGCTGCCAGCAAACTCGGACGTGCAGGCTTGTTGCTGGAACTCCTCGCGCTGCTTCACGACGCTCTCAAAAAACAGGCCGCTACGCTCAGCCAGACCCGCGTCTTCGCGGAAGCCGATGCCGCCACCAGCCCGCGTCTCGAGAGCGTGGTGCAATGGGTGCTCGAGCAATTCATCGAGCCGCTCACGCTCGCCGAGGCCGTGAAACGCAGCGCCATGAGCCGGGCCACCTTTTGCCGCCAGTTCGCCCGCCATACCGGCAAGACTTTCATCGCCTTCGTCACCGACGCCCGCCTCGCTTACGCGCACCAATTGCTCACCCAAACCCAACGCGGCATCGCCGACATTGCCTACGCCAGCGGCTTCGGAAGCCTCACGCGGTTCAACGCTGCGTTCCGTGAGAAGTTCGGCAAGGCTCCACGTGGCGTGAGGTAGCCATCAAGGGATGAGCGGGGGACGGCCTGGCGCCGAGACTTCTCCCCAACGAAACGTTACAACGGAAAACCCTGTGTGAACTGCCATCGAAAAGGCGCGCAGCTCGCCGAAACCGGCACTCTTGAAATGAAAGCCATCCGACTGATGCCCGGGTAACTCTCCGGTGAAACGGTGTGGTGGAAGGCCCTGAGAGAGCTGCGATTGAAGCAGCGAAAGACCGGTCATCATAGAAGGCACGCCCGAGTTCGCTCCCGCTGATGAAAGCTGTCGCCGCCGTCACTCGCACTTGGCATATTCACGCCTGACCATGTTCACGATGAAACCTCTTCTCAGCGTCTCGCTCCTGGCTCTTTGCTGCCTCGTCTCCGAGGCGGCGACCCAACCGAACGTCCTGTTCATCATCTCCGATGACCTGACGGCGACGGCGCTGTCGTGCTACGGGAACAGGATCTGCCAGACGCCGAACATTGACCGGCTTGCCGCGCGGGGCACGCGCTTCACGCGGGCCTATTGCCAGGCAACCTTCTGCGGGCCTTCGCGCGCCTCGTTCATGTCGGGCTATTATCCGCACGCGACCGGTGTGTATGGCTACGTCAGCGGGCGGGAGGCGATCGGTGATCGCGCGACGTGGGCGCAGCATTTCAAGAATGCGGGCTATCACACGGCGCGTGTGAGCAAGATCTTTCACATGGGCGTGCCGATCGACATCGAGAAGGGCTCGGACGGCACCGATGATCCTGCGTCGTGGACGGAGCGTTTCAACAGCCAGGGGCCGGAGTGGAAGGCGCCGGGAGCCGGCGAGACGCTGGAACGGAATCCAGACGGCAGGAAGCCGGTCATGGGCGGCAACACATTCGTCGTCGTCGCGGCCGAGGGCGACGACATGGTTCACGCCGATGGCAAGACGGCGGCAAAGGCGTGCGAACTGATCCGGCAGCACAAGGACAAGCCGTTCTTCCTGGCCGTCGGTTTTGTCCGGCCGCACGTCCCGTTTGTTTCGCCCAAGTCCTACCACGCGCCCTATCCCTACGAGAAGATGCCGCTGCCGGAGAAGGTGCCGGGCGACTGGGATGACATTCCGAAGGCCGGCATCAACTACAAGACCAGCCTGAACATGCAGATGGACGAGGTGCGGCAGAAGAAGGCCATCGCCGGCTATTACGCCTCGGTGTCCTACATGGATGCGCAAATGGGGAAGGTCATGGCGGCGTTGAAGGCGGCCGGCCTCGAGGACAAGACCATCGTCATCTTCACCAGCGACCACGGCTATCATCTTGGCGAGCATGACTTCTGGGCCAAGGTGAGCTGCCACGACGAATCCGCCGCCGTGCCGCTCATCATCAGCGTGCCCGGCAAGAAGCCCGCCGTGTGCCGCTCCTTCGCCGAACTGCTCGATCTCTACCCGACACTCTCCAGCCTCTGCGGACTCGAAGTTCCTTCGCGGTTGCAAGGCAAGGATCTGACGCCCCTGCTCGACGATCCCCGTCGCAAGGTGCGCGAGGCCGCCTTCACCGTGAATGACCGGGACAACGCCTTTCTGATCCGGGAGGAAAAGTGGGCCTGCATTCAATATGGCGAAACCGCCGCGAAGGGCATCGAGCTGTTCGACATGGAGAAGGATCCGCAGCAGTTCACCAACCTCGCCAAGGTGCCGGAGCATCAAGCCGTCGTGGAGGGGTTCAAGGCAAAGCTTGCGGCGAAGCTGAAGGAAATCCGCGCCAACGACCTTGGACATCACTAGGCCGGCAGCTTCTCCCCCTTCCGGGCGACACGATCCGCTGGATTGCAACGATCATCTCCGGCTGGGTCCTTGTTTCCAGAGCCAGCCGGGAGTCGTCGGGCCGATTCTGCCGGATAATTGGGCTTGAATGAAAAAGCGCGGGTGCTGTGGCACCTGCTCAAGTTCAAGGAGCCTTTCAAGCCCGAGGTGTTCGCCCGGGAGGCGGAGAAGATGCAGCGCAAGAAGCTGGCCCGCCTCCACAACCTGGCCACCTCACTTAACTACCACCTCGTTCCCAACCAATGACTTGCGCCTCTAGTTTCTCAGGAGGCGTCTGGCTCATGTCGCTGATACTCCTCATGCTGTCTGTCCATCCATCGGACGAACGACCAATGCTCATACTCGGGCACTGTCCGAACATCCGCAGGCGGCTCAACCTCCGCGAACGGTCGGAGGGGAAGCTGCCGCAGAGCCTCGACAATCTCTGGATACTGCTCCGGTGTGACTTGGAATGGCGTCCACTCGTAAATGTAATGGATGCCGTGCTGCTTCCGGTCGGCTGCTCCGTGGCTGCCATGCGCGAGGAAATAGTTGAGGACGTGCAATGGCGGCACAAGGCCAAACCATGTGCTGCCCAACTCGCCGAAGAAGAACTCGACGAGTGACGCCTCGTAGTCCTGCTGACCAAGCGTGGTGAAGTCATCGCCGTTTTCTTTGAGGGTTGTGACTTTGTAGCGCACGGGATGCGAGGACGCCTAACAGTGTATTGGGTTGAAGTTTTGCGGCCTATCTCGGCTCCAGTGTGAAGGCTGTTTACCGCTTCAAATGCGCCAAGTCGAGCCTGTAAGCGCACGAGGAACACCACAGCAGACCCTTAGCAAGGGTCGCACGCGTCATGGGGCGGGTCTGCAGTTCATGGGCGTTGGCAGACGATCTCCGCAGCGTGCTAAGTTTGCCGGGTTACAAGGTGCCGACGGCAGCGCGGATTTGCCGCGCGTCATGCAGAAGCGGGCCTCGGGGTGAGAAGTCGCTGGATGGCTGAAGCAAGCAGGAAGCCTGTGTCTTGGAGAGCCGGTGTGTGATACCAATTCGCAGTGCAAGTCGGTGGAATGCGAACTGAACCTCACGCCGCGTGCCTTCTCCCTTCCTCGGAGGAGGGGCCTCCCCGTAGGAGACGACGTGAGGAGTCTCACTTCAAATGCCGACTGCCGAGTGCGGAATGCGGAACCCAGTCATACCAACTACGTGTGAAGGTTGGTGGAACGGCACCGGTGGCGGAGTTGCTCCTTCTCCCTTCGCGGAGCGAGGGGAGAAGGTGGCCGCAGGCCGGATGAGGGGTGGGGCCACCAATGCCAACGCGGCCAACCCCTCACCCCGGCCCTCTCCCCTTGCTCCGCAAAGGGAGAGG
>JBAYGL010000472.1:0-4215 GCA_041666725.1 Limisphaerales bacterium | reverse complement strand
CAGGCGCTCGACGTGCGCAGCAAAGCGCAGCGGATGCCCGGGAAGGTCGTTCTCTTTGATCTCCCATACCACCGCGCCAGCAGGATCCACCTCCAACACCCGATGGGTGTCACCGCAACCGATGAGGGTGTTGCCATTGGCCAGGCGCTGGGCCATGTAGGCCTCCCCCAAGCCGCCGATCGTGCGGCGGACACTGCCATCGGCAGCGATTTCCTTCACGCAACCTTCCTTCCAAAACGCAACCAGATACGTGCCATCGGGCAGCTTGCGAGCGATGCGAAACTGACCATGCACGCCGACGCCGGTGGTGAGGGCGATTTCAACGACTGTTTTGCCGGCGCGATCCACCTCGACCAAACGCTTCGTGCCACCTTCGCACACCAGCACCCTGCCGTTAGGGAGCATCTGGCAGGTGTAGACCTCCGCTTCCTTGGGCGCGCGATAGTCCCACAACACCCGCCCGTCATGTGAGACGATGCGGGCACCACCTCGGTCGGACAAAAGAACACTGCCGTCGGTCAAAACGGTTGCGTCGCAGACATCCTTCGCATTACAGGTCCAGCCAACGACGCCGGCTTCGTTCACCAGAGCCACCCGGCCGGCTCTGGAGTCTGCCGCGAGGAAGGCATGGCGAACCGGCTCTGCGGCAGCAGCAACGCTGGCGAGCACCGCCAGGACAAACAGGCTGAAACTGGCAGAGACTTGCTTTCCACAAGCTTCGCGGTTCAGGGAGAATGGCTTTTGAGTCTGGCTCATTTCATCCCCAGTATCTGCTTTCAAGGTCGCGTGGCGAGCTTAGTCGGACCGATGGTTTGCTCACCTTGCTTGCCGGTTCAGTAACAGGCGGGCGGATGGCCTCACATATTTCCCCGTGCATGCTTCACGCGACCTCGCTTTTCCCTCGCAGGAACATGGAAACAGCCGGACTGCGGCTCCGGCGTTGACATCGCTGCACCGCGGGACAAACGATGCGGCATGAAGAATTCACCCGATTCCCGTCCGGCGTCCCGTCGTGATTTCACCAAAGCCTCCGGCCTCGTCGTCGGTGCTTCGGCGCTGTCCGGCGTCGTGCTGCCCCAGGTTCACGCGGCGGGCAGTGACCAGCTTCAGCTTGCGCTGGTGGGCTGCGGCGGGCGCGGCGCCGGCGCGGCGGCCAACGCCATGAGCCAGAGCGGCCCGCCCAGGCTCGTGGCGATGGCGGACGTCTTCCAGCACCGGCTCGACGGCAGCTACAATTCCCTGAAGGGCAAGTTCAAGGATCAGGTGGAGGTGCCGGACAGCCGGAAGTTTATCGGGTTCGATGCTTACAAGGCGGCGATGGACTGCCTCAAGAAGGGTGACATTGCGATCTTCACCACGCCGCTGGCCTTCCGCTGGGTGCATTTCAAATACGCCATCGAGAAGGGCATCAACGTCTTCATGGAGAAACCGCTCACCGCGGACGGCCCGACCTCTCGCCGCATGCTCGACCTCGCCAGGCAGGCGTCGGCAAAGAACCTCAAGGTGGGTGTCGGGCTCATGTCGCGCCACAGCCACGCGATGCAGGAATTGCACAAGCGGATCCAGGACGGCGAGATTGGCGACCTCATGCTGCTGCGCGGGTATCGCATGCAAGGGTTGCTCGGCTCGGCTTACTCGGAGAAATGGCCCGGGATGGACAACACGTTGCCGGGCAAGCCGAACGAGTTGCTGTGGCAGCTTTCACGCTTCCACAGCTTCCTGTGGGCGAGCGGCGGCGGCTTCAGTGATTTCAACATCCACAACATCGATCACCTCTGCTGGATGAAGAACGCCTGGCCCGTGAAGGCTCAGGGCATCGGTGGCCGCACCTACCGCACGAGCCCGGACGGCAAGCCTTACGTGGACCAGAACTTCGATTCCTACGCAGTGGAATACACGTTCGAGGACGGTGCGAAGCTCTACATGGACGGCCGCTGCATGGGCGGGGCGGTGCCCATCTACTACAGCTATGCCCACGGCACCAAGGGCATGGCGGTTGTCTCCAAGGCCAACGATTGCGGCCGGCCCTCCAGCACTTACCGGACGCAAAAGCCCGCCCGCGACGGCCTGATCTGGACATCCCCGGACAGCAAGACGCCGGACGACCCCTATTTCAACGAATGGCAGGATCTCACCGACGCCATCCGCAACGACAAGCCCTACAACGAAGTTGAGCGCGGCGTAATGGCCAGCCTCGTCACCTCCCTGGGCCGCTACGCCACGCACACGGCGCAGGAAGTTACCTTGGATGAGATGCTCAACCATCAGCACGAATACGCGCCCGACGCGGACAAGCTAACCATGGACTCCCCGCCGCCGCTGAAGTCCGACGCGAACGGTTTCTATCCCGTTCCCGAGCCGGGCAGGAAGACAAAGCGCGAATACTGAGGCACCGGGTCGGCCGGGGAGAATCGGTGAGCCCGGTTGAAGCACTGACCGGCGTTTGCACAAAGGCGGAGATGCGCCCCCTCCCTTCGAACTGAACTTGAGTTTTCGAATTCGTGTTCCACGACGGCCCCATCTGCGAGTGTTTGGGATGGTGTGAAGCTCTTCTCTTGATCTCAATCAAGGTTCGCTGTGATTCAGGAGGTAAAGATCAACGACGTGGAACCATGCACCGTGATCAAGCTGGGGAGAAAGCTCCTCGGCGATGTGCGCCAGCATTGGGACTCGGCCTGCATGCTGTTCTTGATGTCCTGCACGAGCGTCCGCTGGCGGATTTCTGAACTGGCGCTGCGGCCGGAGATGACGCGTGCATTGTCCCGCGCGTGTTGCCGGGAGAGGGCCAACGGGAACACAGCGGCTGAAACCGTCACCTCACGATGAAAACCCGGAGGCTTCAACTGATCGCGCTCAACCTGTTGCTCATTGGCTGCGGTGCCCTCGCCGGGGCGGCACCACCCGTGGAGCCGGCGAAGCCTAACGTCGTCCAGTTCGCGCCGCTGCTGGCAAAATTCGTTCGCTTCGTCGTCCACGAGTCATCCGGCGGTGCGGTGTGTCTTGATGAACTGGAAATCTACGGCGTCGACCCGCACCGCAACCTTGCACTGGCCAGCGTCGGCGCCGTGGCCACCGCATCCTCATGTCTGCCTGGCCACCCGATACATCAGGTCGCGCATCTGAACGACGGCTGCTACGGCAACGGCCACAGCTGGATCGCTGCCGGCACGGGGCGGGAATGGGCACAGATCGAATTGCCACGGCCGGTGACGGTTTCGAAAATCATCTTCTCACGCGACCGCGACGGCCGGTATCGGGATCGATTGCCAGCGGCCTATGAGGTGCAGATTTCGCCTGACGGGCAGCAGTGGACACGGGTCAGCAAGGTCGGGAGCTCGCTTGCGCTGATGTCGGGAGCGACGTGGGATGAGCGGCTGCGTCATGCCTTCCTGAGCGAGCAGGAGTCGTGGGAGACGGTTGACTCTGCGGACCCTGTCACGCGCGTGCTGCGGCAATTTGAGGAAATGCTCTCACGCTCTGCCGCGAAGGGGATGGACGTTTCTGCCGAAAGAGAGGAGCTGGCCCGGTTGCGTCAGAGGCAGTCTGGATCCGCCACCGCAGAGGCCGACGCAGCAAAAGAGGCGGCATATCTTGAGGCACGACTGGCCAAGAGGCGGCTGTTTCTTCGCGATCCCGACCTTGCACCGCTTGCACGCATCCTTTTTGTCGCACGCCACCCCTACGAGCCATCCCACAACTACAGCGACATTCTCGATGCGAAGTGGCGGCCCGGCGGCGGTGTCTGTGTGCTTGAACTCCCCTGGCGCGAGGGCCGGCCCGATCCCGCCGCAGGCAAACTCACCGTGCTGTTCGACGCAAAGGACGGCGTGGCACGAGATGCGACGGCCAGCTTTGATGCGCGGAAGATCTATTTTGCGCACCGCTCTTCATCGGACGGTTACTTTCACATTTCCTCCGTCGGTGCCAGTGGCGGTGATTTGCGCCAGCTCACGGACGAACCGTTCCACGATTATTATCCCTGTCCGCTGCCGGACGGCGGTCTTGCATTCATCTCCACGCGCTGCAAGGCGCGCTTTCTCTGCTGGCGGCCGCAGGCGTTCGTGCTCTTCCGCATGGACGCAGGCGGCGGCAACATCCGGCCGCTCTCGTTCGCCAATCTCAGCGAGTGGGCGCCGTCGGTGATGCGCGATGGGCGCATTCTCTGGACGCGCTCCGAGTATCTCGACAAGGGCGCCGACTTTGGCCACACCCTCT
>JBAYGL010000471.1:0-4229 GCA_041666725.1 Limisphaerales bacterium | reverse complement strand
TCTAGCCACCACAGTGTTGACCACCGGCCGTGCCGCCGAATCGGCGGACTTCCCCCTGGTGCCTGCGCAGGAGTGCCGGCCACGCGGCGGGTTGCCGAACTTCTTCGCGAAGGCGAACACGCCCGGTGCCGAGGTGAAGGTCGGCTACCTCGGCGGTTCCATCACCGCGCAGTCGGGCTGGCGGCCCAAGACGCTGGCGCATTTCCAGAAGATTTTCCCGAAGGCGAAGTTCTCGGAAATCAACGCGGCCATCGGCGGCACCGGCTCGGACCTCGGCGTGTTCCGGCTCAAGCAGGACGTGCTCGATGCAAAGCCGGACCTGCTCTTCGTCGAGTTCGCCGTGAACGACGGCGGCGCGGACCCGCAGCAGATTTTCCGCTGCATGGAGGGCATCGTGCGGCAGACGTGGCGCACACTGCCGCAGTGTGACATCGCATTTGTTTACACCATCACCGAATCCCTCGCGCCGCCGCTGCTGGACGGCAAGTTCCCGCGTGCCGCCAGCGCGATGGAGAAGGTCGCCGACCACTATGGCATCCCCACCATCCACATGGCGATGGAGGTCGCGCGGCTGGCGAAGGAAGGCAAGCTGGTCTGGAAGGCGCCGCTGCCCAGGACGCCCGAAGAGAAGGCGAAGGCCGGGGACAAATACATCTTCGCGCCGGACAGCGTGCATCCGCATGTCGAGACCGGGCATGAGCTGTATTTGCAGGCCGTCGCGCGGTCGCTGCCGGTGATTCGCGAGGCGTCGAAGGCCTCCGGATCGCACAAACTCGGCACGCCGTTCATCGCGACCAACTACGAGCACGCGAAGCTGCTGCCGATCAGCGATGCGACGCTTTCATCCGGCTTCACCCTCCTCGACAGCAAGACCGACGCCTTCGGCAAGCGCTGGGCCAACCGCATGACGGCGCTCCACAGGGGCTCCAAGCCGGGCGACAGCATCAACTTCAAATTCAAGGGCACGCGCTGCTCCATCTACGACATCGTCGGGCCTGATTGCGGGCAGGTTGTCGTCACGGTGGACGACCAGCCGCCGCGCATCATCCCGCGCTTCGACGGCTACTGCACCTATCACCGTCTGGCCGCGCTCGGCCTCGGCAGCGAACTGCCGGACAAAGTCCACACGGTGAAGATCGAAATTCACCCGCAGCAGCCGGACAAGGCGAAGATCCTCGCGCAGCGCAACGAGAAGATGGACAAGCCGGAACGCTTCAACGGCACGGCCTTCTATCCCGGCGCAATCCTGCTGGTGGGAGAGCTGGTGAAGTAGCGCGAAAAGGCCCGTTCAAGCCATGAGAATCGCCTTTTGCCTGACGGCCTTGATCGCAGCGACCACCTCGAGCGGTGCGGCGGAGAAGATCAACGCCCGCTCCACCGACTGGTGGTCGCTCAAGCCGCTGGTGCGTCCGGCGGTGCCACCAGTTCAAAGTTCAAGGTTTAAAGTTCAAAGTCCGGTGGACGCGTTCATCGTGGCGAAGTTGCAGGAGAAAAACTTCCCGCAGTCGCCGGAAGCCGAGCCGCGCACCTTGATTCGCCGCCTTTACTTCGACCTGCTCGGCCTGCCGCCGAAGCCGGAAGAGGTCGAGGCGTTCGAGCGCGAATGCACAATCGGCAACCGGCAATCGGCAATCAGCAATCTCGTGGACAAACTGCTCGCTTCCCCGCGCTACGGCGAGCGCTGGGCGCGGCACTGGCTGGACGTCGTCCACTACGGCGACACGCACGGTTACGACAAGGACAAGCCGCGCCCGAACGCCTGGCCTTACCGCGACTACGTGATCCGTGCGTTCAACGAAGACCGGCCTTACGCGCGCTTCATCCAGGAACAGCTTGCCGGCGACGTGCTCTTTCCCGGGACGCGCGACGGCATCGAGGCGCTGGGCTTCATCGCGGCGGGGCCGTGGGACTACATCGGTCACGCGGAAGTGCCGGAGAGCAAGATTGACGGGAAGATCGCGCGTCACCTTGACCGCGACGACATGGTCGCGAACACGCTCCAGACCTTCAACAGCCTGACCGTCGGCTGCGCGCAGTGCCACGACCACAAGTTCGATCCGATTTTGCAGCGTGATTACTACCGGCTGCAGGCCGTCTTCGCCGCAGTGGACCGGGCGGACAAGAAGTATTTCACCGACGGAAAACTCACGGCCCGCTTTACGGAGCTGGAGAACCGGCAGCGTTCATTGAACGACCAGCGCAAGAGCCTCGACAACAAGCTCAAGGCCGCCGCCGGCAAGGAACTGGAGGCGCTTGACCAGCAAATCGAGGCTGCGAACAAGGCGAAGGGAGGCATTCGGCCGGAGTATGGCTACCACAGCGCCATCTCGCCGGCGCAGGACGCGGCGAAATGGGTGCAGGTGGACCTCGGGCGCAGCGTGGTGATTGACCGCGTGGTGCTGCGCCCGTGCTACGACGATTTCAACAAGATCGGCGCGGGCTTTGGTTTCCCGGTGCGGTTCAAGGTCGAGGTCGGCGACGACGCGCAGTTCAAGTCGGGCGTCGTGGCCGTCGCGGACAAGACCGCCGCGGACTTTGCCAACCCCGGCACAGCGCCGCAGACCTTCAAGAGCACCGGCGCGACGGCGCGCTTCCTTCGCGTGACCGCCACGAAGCTCGCGCCGCGCCAGAATGACTTCATCCTCGCGCTCGCGGAGCTGCAGGTGTTTGACACCACGGGCAGCAACGTCGCGCTCAGGGCCACCGTGACGGCGCTCAATTCCATCGAAGCGCCGCCGCGCTGGCGGAAGGCCAACCTCACCGACGACATCGCACCGCCTGACAGCAACGCCGGCGAACTGGCCGGGTTGCGCGCCAGGCGGAGCACGTTGCTCGCGAAGGCCGACACGGACGGGACGCGCGCCAAACTTGCCGCGCTGGCGAAGGACTTGGAACAGGTCGCGGCGGAGCTGAAGCAGTTCCCGAAGCCCGACGTGGTCTATGCAGGCACGGTGCATCATGGCAGCGGCTCATTCGCCGGCACCGGAGCGAGCGGCGGGCAGCCGCGCGTCATCAAGGTGCTCAACCGCGGTGATGTGAAGCAGCCGAGGGACGAGGTCGCGCCCGGCGCGCCCGGTTATCTCACCGGCCTGCGCGGCGACTTCACGCTGCCCGCCGGACATGCCGAGGGCGAGCGTCGCGCGGCGCTGGCGAAGTGGCTTTCCTCATCGGACAACCCGCTGACGTGGCGCAGCATGGTCAACCGCGTCTGGCAGTATCACTTCGGGCGCGGCCTGGTGGAGACGCCGAATGACTTCGGTCGCATGGGCGCGCTGCCCACCCATCCCGAACTGCTCGACTGGCTGGCCGTCGAGTTCCGCGACAGCGGCGGCTCGCTGAAGAAGCTGCACAGGCTCATCGTGACGAGTGCGACGTATCGGCAGGCCTCCGTAGCCGCCGAGGTAACGAGGCGGGCCGGCAACGAAGCAGAAATCCGCCTCCTCACGTCGGCGGCTACCCTCGACTCCGAGAATCGTCTCCTCTGGCGGCAAAACCGCCGCAAGCTCGACGCCGAGGCGTTGCGTGACACGACGCTTTTCGTCGCCGGCAAGCTGGACCTGACCATGGGCGGCCCGGCCTTCCAGGACTTCGTCGTCGAGAAGCCCGAGCACTCGCCGCATTACGAATATCACCTGCACGATCCCGACGACCCGAAGTCGCACCGGCGCTCCGTCTATCGCTTCCTCGTGCGTTCCCAGACGCAGCCGTTCATGACCACGCTGGACTGCGCGGACCCCTCGATGCTGGTTGGCAGGCGCAACGAAGGCGTCTCCGCGCTGCAGGCCCTCGCGCTGCTGAACAACGGCCTGATGGTCACGATGTCGAAGCACTTCGCCGCGAAGCTCGACGCGGGCGGCGGCGACCTGGCTGCCAGGGTGGACCGCGCCTTCCGCGAGGCCCTGGCCCGCGCGCCCTCGCCGGAGGAGCAGGCGAACCTCACCGCCTACGCCCGGCAGCACGGTCTGGCCAACGCCTGCCGCGTGCTCTTCAACCTGAACGAGTTCGCCTTCGCGGATTGAATCCGGGCGGAACTTGTTGGCTTCTCACCGGGGCGGCGGCTCTCTAGCCTGCGGCGCTCCGTGGCCACGACGCTTTACGATTTGCTCCCGCGCGATGGCAAGGCCGGCAACGACGCCTTGCTCGGGCGCTTTCTTGACTACGTCACGGCGCGCGGGCTGGAGCTTTATCCCACGCAGGAATCGGCCATTCTCGAACTCTTCGAGGAGAAG
>JBAYGL010000470.1:0-4238 GCA_041666725.1 Limisphaerales bacterium | reverse complement strand
CTTCCGAATCGGTGACCGACACCGGCACGTCGCCCAGCAGGCGCGGTTTGGGGATTTCCTGGCTCGCGTCGAGGACGGGCCAGGCCATCGAGGCCAGATGACACGGACGCGTCACCGGGGTGCCGTTGACCACGGCGCGACCGAAAATCTTTGCGAAGCCCGCCGAGCGAGGCGCTTTTTCCGCCGCCGTGATGATCAGCATGCCCTGCACTTTGCCCGCAGGAATCTTGAGGCCGGTGGCGGTCACGCCGGTGGGCAGGTTTTCCATGCCCAGTTCAATTTCACCGTCAAAGCCGTCACGTCGGATGACGACGACTTCCATCGCCATGGTGGCGCCGGCCCGCAGGGCGATGGGTTTGGACACCGCATTACGGTCGCCGTTCCGCAGCTCCATGTGAACCGCCCAGGTGGCGAGGGCAAAGTCAGGGGCGGCCTTCCGGACGATCAGCCGGTAGGTGTTTGCGGGATCGCTGCGGGTGCCGCCGAAGAGGTCGCGGAGCTGGAGACGATAGAGGCCGTCCTCCTTGATCTCGAGCTTGCCGAGCACGTCCGCCGATCCGGCGTCGTAAACCGGACCGTCGTAGGAGTAGCCGTTGCTCGACGGTTTCATCGGCGGGGGAATGTCGCTCAGTTCCGCCACGTCGCCGAGCTGCTCGCGGTCGCCATCCTTGGTGACGCGCTGCACGACCGCGAAGGGATTCGTGGGCCGGCCGAGCCGCTCCGAGGCCACCTCGATCCACCAGACCTCACCCTTCTTCGCCGTGAACTCGAAGGTGTCCACGTCCGCCGCCGGATAGAAGCTGCCGGCGATGTCGCAGGGCAGCGTGATCTTCTGCGCCTGGGCGTGCTGATTGTTGGGTTCCACGTCGGTGGTCTTTGGGATGTTGAAGTTTTCGTCGGGGCTCCAGGAGACCGAGCCTACGGAGCGGGTCGAGGGCTGGCGCGGCATGGGGCCGTTGCCTGCGACTTCCTGCAAGGCCAGCCGGTAGAAATGCTCCGGTCCGCCCTGGAAGGTGAGGCTGTGCGCCTTGATGACATACTTGCCGTCCTCCGACGGGGTGAAGTCGAGCACGCCGCTCGTGCGGTTCACCACCAGATCCCGGCCCTGTGCGTCAGCGATGATGAGCAACGGCTTGAGCTTGGAATCAATCCCCGCCGCCGCGCATTCCACGACCACGCGTTTGCCCTTCGTGCCGGCGAACGAATAGAAGTCCACCACCCGCCGCGTCATGACCGCGTTGCAGACGGAGTTCGGCTTCAGATCAAGGGCCGTTTCGAGTGAATTGTTCGGCTTGCTACGGATCACTTCCTCCAGCGTGCCCACCGAGAACGCGCGGGCCGACGAGAGCCCGAGGCGCGACAAGACGTGCGCTTCATAGACACCGGGAGGCGCATCGGCGGCGATGGTGGCGATGAACTTGCTGGCCTCCGGCTTGCCGTCGGCGGCCAGCTTGGGCTTGGCGGTGATCTTCGGCGTGGAGAACAGGAGGTCGGTCACGTCCTCCAGATTCTGGCCGGTGATGGTGAGTTCAACGGTGGTGCCCGCCCGCCCGCCCATCGGCATGGTGGTGAGCAGGCGTGGTGCGGGCAGAATCACCAGCTGGGCGAGCGCGGTTCCCGCGAGGGAGAGCGACGCAGCAGCCACGAGGACACGGGAGCGGACGGCTGACTTGAGTGACATGGGTTAGTGGTTGTAGAGAAATTCCTTGGTGTTGATGAGCGCCCAGAGCAGGTCTTCGTAGCCCCGTTGCCTGGCTTGCAGGGCCGAAAGCGGCTTGCCGAGATGATCCTCGCGGGGCTTCCCGAGATGGGTCTCTGCAATGGACTGTTCGTAAGACTGCGGCTCGCGCGCGAAGGCGGCGAGATACAGCTCGCGCAGCTTGGCGGCCTCAGGCCGGGTTTCCTTCGCAAGCCGCTCGGCGCGGCCGCCGCCCGTGGTGAGCTTGGTTTTGACATCCCCGGCGTTCATGAGGTGCAGGCTCTGCGCCAGGCTGGCGGAGGAGGCGCGTTCGCACTCGCAAACGCTGGCCCCCTCGGGCCGGCCAAAGACCTTGAGGAAGGGCGAGCTGGCGTTGTAGCTGTTGTCCGGCAGTGCGATGGCGCGGGTGCCGGCCGGCAGGTCGGCGAAGTCCGTGCGCGCGCCGGTGATCTGGTCGATTGCGTCCAGCAGCACCTCGGCCTGCAGCCGCCTGGGATAGAAGCGGGAGAAGTTCTGCCGGTCCACGCCGTTGTGCTGGTTGGGAGTCGCGCTGAGCTGGTAGGTGGACGATTGCGTGATGACGCGCACCACGGACTTCAGATCAAAGCCGCTGTCCAGAAAATGCTTCGCCAGCGCGTCCAGCAGCTCGGGATTCGAAGCGGGGTTGGTGTCGCGGATGTCGTCCTCGGGCTCGACGAGACCGCGTTTGAAGAAGTGTTTCCAGTAGCGGTTCACGAGTGACTTCGCGAAGAACGGGTTGGACTTGCCGCCGATCCAGTCGGCGAGGCGCAGGCGGGGATCCTCGTCGGGCGGGATGTCGAGCATTGGGTCGCCCAGGCCCGCCGGCTTCACCGGTTTCTTGGTCTTCTTGTTTTCGGCCTGCGCCACGCCGCGCTTGTGGAACACCACGTCCTCGCCCGCCGTTGCCGTCGGCTTGCGGCCCACCTGGCTGAAGAACGCCGACATGCTGTAGTAGTCATGCTGGCTCCAGCGTTCGAAGGGATGGTGATGGCACTGCGCGCACTGCATGCGCACGCCGAGGAAAAGCTGGGCCACGTCCTCCAGCTGCTGCGTCGGCTCCTTCACGCGCTTATACCAGGCCACGGCGGGGTTGTCCGCGATGGTGCCGGTGGCGGCCAGCAGCTGGCGGACGATCTGGTCGTAAGGCTTGTTGGCCAGCAGGCTGTCACGGACCCACGAATGGAAGGCGAAGTTCGCCAGGATGTCCTTGGTGTCGTCGCGTTTGTTCTTCAGGAGCGCGGTCCACTTGTTCGCGAAGAAGTCCGCGTAGTCCGGGCTGTTGAGGAGCGTGTCCACCAACCGGTCGCGCTTGGCGGCGTCGGTGCCGGCCAGAAACGCCTCCGCCTCCGCCGTGGTGGGGAGGCGTCCCGCGATGTCGAGCGAGACGCGGCGGATGAAGGTGGCGTCGTCACACACCGGGGATGGCGGCATGCCGATCTGCTTCAGGTTGGCGAAGACGAGTTCGTCGACGAAGTTCTTCGCCGGCGGCAGGTGTTTCACCGGCGCGCCGAGCGGAATCGAAACATTGCAGACGGCGGCGACGGCCTGGAAGCGCACCATCACCGCCACGTTGCCCGGGATGTCGAGGGTCTTCACGCGCCCGGACTCGCCGGCCTCGGCCATGGCGCGGTCGTTGGCCTCGTAGAGCGCCAGGCGGGTGACGTCGCGGGTGCGGCCGTCGGCGTAGCGTGCGATCACCTTGAGCTGCTGCTCGCTGTTGACCTTCATGGTCTTGCGGGGCGGCTGCACTTCCAGGGCCAGGAGCTTGGGGGCCGTGGCCTGGTCGTAGGGCGTGCCCTGCTGGATCCAATCCTTCAGCAGGCGGTATTCTTCCGAGCCGGGGTCGAGCCTCATGCCGCCGCCATGCGGCAGGCGGTTGCAGGCCTTCATGAGGAGAAGGCTCTGCTCGGGAGAAGCGGCGGAGACGCGGCGACCCCGTCCCTCCTTGACCAGATGGTCGTAGTCCTCGTTCGGCTCGAAGCCGAGCAGCGAAAGCAGGAATCCATTCTGCCCCACGCCCGCCTTGGCGTGGCAGGCCCCCGAGTTGCAGCCGGCCTTCGTCAGGACGGGGACCACGTCGTTGACGAAGCTGGCCGGACGCGAAGGCTCGGCGGCAAAAACTGACGAGGCAAACAGCAGCGGGAAAAGCAGCGCCAGCCACGGTCTGAGGGACCTGCGGAGAGGCCTGGGCAGTTCTGTCTTGATCGGCACGGGGATCAGATTGATTTGGTTGGATGATTCTTCAAATTCACTTTTGGAATTTCAACTAAATCGTCAGTCCGGTTTTCGTCCGCCGGAAAATCAAAAAGCGTCCGCACTCAGCCGTTGACGCCGCGCACCTGCGGGGCAAGCTCTCCGCATGACCACGCTGCATGAAACCCGCTCTTTCCTGTCCTTTCGTCGAGGCACACGTCTCTTTACACTGTTCGTTCTTGCCACGTTGATCGGCCTGCTGCCCGGCGTGCTGCGTGCGGAGCATGACGGCAAGGTGCAAATCCTCATCCTCGGCGACAGCACG
>JBAYGL010000469.1:0-4242 GCA_041666725.1 Limisphaerales bacterium | reverse complement strand
TGGCGGCCCTTCCTCGGCAAGATCGCGCCGGACGGGCGCGTGGACGTGGCGCTGCAAGTCGCCGCGCAGAACATGGGCAAGCAGCTTGGCGTGAACCTCACCGCCAATGTCGCCGGCCTCACGGCCATCGCCGGCACAAACCGCTTCAACCAGCTTGGCGCAAAGGTCTCCCTGAAGGCCGTCGTGGATGACTTCAAGCGGGTGAACCTCGAACTCCTCGACGCCAGGACCACTCAGCAAGGCCAGTCGCTGGCGAACGTCGCCGCCGCCGGCAAGTTCGACGCGGGCACCCAGGAGGCGAACCTCGGAGTTTCACTTTCCGCCTCACTTGTGCGCGCAACGTCGCTCGTGTCCGTGCCGGGGTTAAAGGTCGTGGGCGGCCATGTCACCTTCGCAGGCCGCGTTGCCCAGCAAGTGTCGATTGCGAACAAGCAGACCAACACGACGCAGACCCTCGCGGGCAAACTGAACCTCACGGACTTCACCGGCGGCTATGAGAAGTATTCCTTCGACCGGCTCACGACCGCCGTGGACGTGGACGCCGACTTCGTGAACGGTGCGCGCGCCGTCGTGCGCAAGCTCGCCGTCGCGCTCACCCACGCGGGCCAGCCCGCGGGCACTGTGGAAGTGACGGCGAACTACGACTTGAAGAAATCCGCCGGCACCGCCTTGGTGAAGGTGGCAAATCTCAACGAGCAGCTGCTCCGCCCCGTGCTCGCGCCGTCGCTCGGCGATCTGAAGCTGCTCTCCGGCGACATCAGCCTCTCGCTCGACGCGAGCTACAATCCCGCCGCCGAGTCGCTCGTGAAGGCAGATGTGCAGATCGCACGGCTTCACATGTTCGATCCGAAGGGCGGCGTGCCCAATGTCCCGCTCGACCTGCGCGTCGTGACCGACCTCGCGCTGCGCCAGCCTGCGACCAACCAGATGCTCGTCACGTTCAAGCAGCTCGCCGGCGGTGTGAACGCCAACGGCAGGCCCGGCGGCAGCTTCTCCATCACCGGCAGCTTTGACACCAAGGCCCTCGCCGGAGCCGCCACCGTGAAGCTCACGGACTTCAACGAGAACCTGCTCGGCCCCGTGCTCGCCTCGGCGCTCGGCGACAAGAAGCTGGTTTCCGTCACCATCAACGCCAACGCCAACGCGAAATTCGCGGCGAAGGGCGAGAGCGCCTTGACGGCCGACCTGTCGGTCGCGCGCTTCCTGATGACCGACCCGAAGAACACATTGCCCACGGTGCCGATGGATTTGCGCGTGGCGGTGGACGGCTCGTTCGCGCAGCCCGCGACGAACCAGGCGCAGATCACCGTGCGCAAGCTCACGGGCAACATCGCGCAGGGCGCGGCCAGCGGCGGCAGCTTCGACGTGACCGGCAACTTCGACACGAAGAAGGGCGGGCAGTTCACGCTCAAGCTCGCGGACCTGAACCAGAACGCACTGAAACCGTTCATCGGCGCTGCGCTCGGCGACAAGCAGCTCCAGACGGTTTCGATCAACGCGAACGCCAGCGGGCGTTTCGATCTCGCAGGCGATTCCACCGTGAAGGCCGACGTGACCGTGGACAAGCTGCTCGTCCGCGACCCGAAGGGCGGGCTGCCCGAATCACCGCTCTTCCTTCAGGTCGTGCTCGATGGCGGCATGGCCAGGCAGATCGTGGATGTGAAGCAGCTCATGCTTTCACTCTCGCCGACGCCGCGCGGCAAGAACCAGCTCGTCGTCACGGGCCGCGCCGACCTCTCGAACACCAACGCCTATCAGGCGAACCTCAAGGTCGCCGCGGAGTCGCTGGACGTGACGCCGTTCTACGACCTCTTCGACAACGCGCAGAAGAAGGCCGAGGCCGCGAAGCCTGCGCCCGCGCCGCAGCCGCCGTCGAACGTCGAGCCGCCCGCACTGAAGCTCCCGCTGCGCCAGACTTCGCTGGACGTGAACATCGGGAAATTCTTCCTGCGCGACATCGCCGTCTCGAACATCGTGCTGTCTGCCCGGGTGGACAACAACCGCGTGCAGGTGAAACCGCTCTCGCTCGTGCTGAACGGTGCGGGCGTCAGTGCCTCGGTGGACGCCAACCTCGGCGTGCCGGGCTACCAGTATGACGTGGCGTTGAACACCGACCGCATCCAGTTGGAGCCGCTGCTCACCACCTTCGCCGCGACGATCCCGCGCGGTGCCATCAAGGGTGAAGCTCTCGCGAAGATCGCCATTCGTGGCGCGGGCGTGACCGGCGAGAGCTTGCAAAAAAACCTCCAGGGCAACGTGAACTTCAGCGTGACCAACGGCGTGATTCAACTCAGCCAGATGGGCAGCGAGCCGAAGACCGCGCTTGGGAAGCTGGGCAAGACGCTCACCTCCGGCATCCTTGCGTTCATCGGGCCAGCCGTGGGCATCCCCGACATCATGCGCCCGCCGGTGGATTACGTGGTGGTGGACACGAGCATCGGAAACGGCACGGTGAATCTGGCCCAAGTTGTCGCTCACAGTCCGGTGGTCATGGTGGAGGCGCGGGGCACGGTCCAGCTTGCATCCGTGACGACAGACTCGCGGATGAGCATTCCAATTGAAGTCTGGCTGCCTGAAAATTTCGCAAAGAAGTTCACCGGCGCGCAGTTCCCGGCCGGCTCCACCTACGGGCGGCTTCCGCACTTTGTGGATGTGCGGGGCACAATCGGCTCGCCCGACGTGAAAGTGGACAAGGCAAAGCTCATCGGCAGCGCGGTCATCGGCAATGTCGGCGCTCTCGGTGGCCTCATCGGCGGCAAGACCGGCGAGACGCTCAAGGGCGCGGGAGGTGCGCTGAACAGTCTCTTTGGCGGCGGCCAGCCCAGGACACCGGCCGGCACCACCACCAACGCCCCCGCCGCCAAGCCGGTGAATCCGCTCGACCTGCTGAATCCGTTCTTCAAGAAGAAGTAGAAAATGCGGCGAATGCCGGCGTTCTCGGCGGCCTGACTGGCTGCCACCGAAGGCCCTGAATCAGGGGCCGGTCCAGTCTGTCCGCCAACGTCCGCGACCACGGGCGTTTGTTGATTTGCGCCTTTCAAATCACAACTTGACCCTTCTCCCCCATCCGTTAGTTTCGCGAAGTCGATCCAAAAAGATTTATGAGCACTGAACACAAAATTGCCGACTCCGGCGCCTCGCGTCGTGAGTTCATCAAATCCGCCACCGCCGCCACAGCTGCAGTCGCTGCCGTGGGTATCGTGAAGACGCCGGTCTATGGTCAGAACCAGGCACCGTCCGCCAACGTTATTGGTGCGAACAGCCGCATCACCCTTGCCCACATCGGCGTCGGCGGCCAGGGCATGGCGCACGTCAACCAGATGAAGCCCAAGCACGGCGACAACAACACTGTCTCCGCCGTCGTCTGCGACGTTTCCAAATACCGGCAGGAATTTGCCAAGAGCAAGATTCTCGACGGCAATGCCGGGGCGAAGGTGGACACCTACGGCGACTACCGGAAGGTGCTGGAGCGAAAGGACATTGACGCCATCGTCTGCGCGACGGTGGACCACTGGCACACGAAGGTTTCCGTGGCCGCGCTTCAGGCCGGCAAGCACGTGTATGTCGAGAAGCCGATGACCCGCTACCTGAGTGAAGCGTTCGAGATTTACGACACGGTCAAGAAGACCGGGAAGATTCTTCAGGTTGGCTCGCAGGGCTGCTCGGACATGAAGTGGCACGAAGCGGCGCGGCTCATCAAGTCCGGCAAGATCGGCCCCATCGTCATGTCGCAAGGCTCCTACATGCGCAACAGCCCCAAGGGCGAGTGGAACTACCCCATTCAGACGTGGTCCACGGCGGCGGACACGGACTGGAACATGTGGATCAACCCGGTGAGCAAAAAGATCCCGTTCAATCCCGACCACTACTTCCGCTGGCGCAAATACTATCCTTACTGCGCCGGCCTGCTGGGCGACCTGTTCCCGCACAAGCTGCATCCCTACATGCTCGCCACCGGCAACCCCGAGTTCCCGACGCGCGTCGCGGCGCTGGGCAACAAGTCATTCCACACCGACAAGAACACGCCGAACACGCCGGAGCGCGATGTGCCCGAGATCATGCAGCTCATCGCCGAGTTCCCGAGCGGCTACGTGATACACGTCACCAGCAGCACAGTGAACGAGGTCGGCACGCAGGAGATGATCCGCGGCCACAAGGCCACGCTCACCATGGCGGGCAACAAGGTCGAACTGACCCCGGGCCGGCCCTTCACCGAGGAAATTGACGCCTACACCAGCCCGG
>JBAYGL010000468.1:0-4247 GCA_041666725.1 Limisphaerales bacterium | reverse complement strand
GTAGGATTTGTCTGGGCCTGCCTCGTCGTCCTGTCGGTCCTGCTCTTCCGGCGTCAGCGCCGCCGGCTGGCGGCCGTTCTTGGTGCGCTCGCCGCCTTCATCTGGCTCGTCGGTGCGACGCCCCTGCCGGGGCGCATCCTCGGCTCGCTGGAGCGTCCCTGGGTGGGCGTGAAGCGCGCTGAGCTGCCTGCCGCCGATGCCATCGTGCTTCTCGGAGGATTTCTTTCCCCGTCGCGTGAGGAAGTCGGCGGCGTGCATTTCAACGTGAGCGCCGACCGCGCGGTGACGGCGCTGGAACTGGTGCGGCTGGAGAAGGCCAAAGTGCTGGTCGTGAGCGGAAGCGCTTTCATGGTCAACGATGAGCCGTTTGTGGAGGCGGAGCTGTTCAAGCGGCTGGTGGACGAGCGCAAACTCGGCGGACCCGAAGTCATCAGCCTTGGGGGCTGCAAGCACACCCGGCACGAGGCCGAAAAAGTCGCCAAGCTCGCCCGCGAACGCGGCTGGAAACGCGTGCTGCTCGTCACATCGGCCAACCACATGCGCCGCGCGGCGGCGGTGTTTCGCACGGCCACGGGCCTTGAGGTGGTCCCCGCGCCCGGGGCGTTCCTCACCAGCGCGAGCATTGTGACGGTGGACTCGATGGATCTGGTGCCGCGCTCGCCCGGCTTCATGAAGCTGGAGGTTTACCTGCACGAGCAGATCGGCTGGTGGATGTATCGCTGGCGCGGATGGATATCAGCAGAGGAAGCCGCGCGCTGAACCGCCTTTTTCCTTCAAGCCGGCCCGTCGCTCCGCCATCTTCACGTCCATGGAACTCTCCGCAGCCGAAATCCAGTGCGCCGTCCGGGCCGCGCTTGCCGAGGACATCGGGACGGGCGACGCGACGACCCTCGCCACCGTCCCCGAGTCCGCGACGATGTGCGCCACGATGGTCGCGCGCGAGCCGCTCGTGTTCGCGGGGCTGGCCTTCGCCACGGCCGCGTTCCGGGAGCTGGACCGGAATCTGGTCGTCGCTCCGCACGCCGCGGACGGCGATTCTTGCGTGAAGGGGCAGATTCTTGTGCGCGTCAGCGGTTCGGCCCGCGCCATCCTCACCGCCGAGCGCGTGGCCTTGAACTTCGTGCAGCGCCTTTCCGGAGTTGCCACCCTCACCGCAGAGTTCGTCAGGCAGGTGGAGGGCACGCGGGCCAGGATTCTCGACACACGCAAGACCACGCCCGGCTGGCGGCGCTTTGAAAAATACGCGGTCAAGTGCGGCGGGGGAAAAAACCACCGGATCGGCCTCTTTGACATGGTGCTGATCAAGGACAATCACCTCGCCGCGCTTCGCAGGGAAAAGCCCAACGCCATCGCCGCCGCCGTGGCGCGCGCGCGCGCGGCGGCTCCCGAACTCAAGGTCGAGGTGGAGGCCGACACGCTGGAGCAGGTGCGCCAGGCCGTCGAGGCGCGGGCGGACATCATCCTGCTCGACAACATGAGGCCCGACGAATTGCGGGCCGCCGTGGCCCTGGTGGGAAGCCGTGCGCAGACCGAGGCCAGCGGTGGCGTAAACTTGCAGACCGTCCGTGCCATCGCGGAAACCGGCGTGGACTTCGTGTCCGTCGGGGCCATCACACATTCAGCGCGCGCCGTGGACATTGCGCTGGACTTTGAAAGCTGATAGCCACTTCCGACCATGACCGCCGACACTCAAATTCTATCCGCGATGCGCCGGGCTGGGGCGGGATCGGTGTCCGGGGCGGACCTGGCGCAGCAGCTTGGCATGAGCCGCGCCGCGGTCTGGGCGCGCATCGACGAGCTTCGCAAGCTTGGCTACGAAATCACGGCCACGCCCCATCAGGGCTACCGTCTCCTCAGCACTCCCGATGTGCTGCATGCCGACGACCTGCTCTCGCGTCTGCCGGACAACCAGATCGTGGGCCGCGACATCCGCGTCTTCGAGGAGACAAACTCCACCAACGACGTGGCGGAGAAGCTCGCGCGGGACGGAGTGAAGGAAGGCGTGGTGGTCTTCGCCGAGTCTCAGAAGAAAGGCCGCGGCCGGCTGGGGCGGCAGTGGCTTTCTCCGCCGCGCAAGGGGTTGTGGTTTTCCGTCCTGCTGCGGCCCGACCTCCGCCCGCAGGCCGCCACGCAGCTCACCGTGGCCGCGGCCACCGCGCTCGCGCGGGCCATCCGCCGGCAGACGAACCTCACGCCGGAAATCAAATGGCCGAACGACATTCTCCTGCGTGGCAAAAAGGTGGCCGGCATCCTCACCGAACTCAGCGCGGAGGTGGACCGCATCCGGTATGTCATCATGGGCATCGGGGTGGATGTGAACCTCACGAGCGCCGATCTGCCGCCGGAATTGCGGAAGATCGCAACGTCGCTCCGCATCGAGAGCGGCCCGCCGGTGTCCCGGCCCGACCTCGCCGCCGCCATCCTGCGCGAGCTGGACGCCGACTATGCGCGGGTCCGCGCCGGTCAGTTTGAGGCGCTGGCCGACGAATGGGAGGAGCAATGCACCACCATCGGGCGCGGCGTGACCATCCGCATCGGTGACCGCGCCCAGAGCGGAGTCGCCGAATCACTCGACTCCGAAGGGGCATTGCTGCTGCGCACGCAGCACGGTCGTCTGGAGCGCATCATCGGCGGCGATGTGACCGTGGACAAATGATCCTCCTCCTCGACATCGGCAACACGCACACGCACCTCGGCCTTGCCGATGCGGACGGCGTGCGCAAGCAAACCAACATCAAGACGGCGCTCTGGGCTTCGGGCGGGGCTGCCGGGGCGGTGCGCCGCTTCGTTGGGCGGGCCCGCATCACCGGCGCGGTGCTGTGCAGCGTCGTGCCCGCGGCGACGGGCAGGGTCGTCGGTTTCTGCCAGAAGGAGTTTGCCATCGCCGCACTGGAGCTGACCCCGCGCACCATCGCGGGCGTCGGCATCAATTATCCCAGGCCGGGCAGCATCGGCCCCGACCGGCTGGCCAACGCTGTGGCGCTCCGGCATCACTTTGGCGCGCCCGCGCTGGCGGTGGACTTCGGCACGGCGGTGACGTTCGATGTCGTGGATGCGCAGGGCGACTATGCCGGCGGCATCATCGCGCCCGGCCTCGCCGCGATGACGGATTACCTGCACGAAAAGACCGCCCTTCTGCCGCGCATCACGATCCGTGAGACGAGTTCCGTCGTCGGCAAAAGCACGCGCGAGGCGATGCTCATCGGCGCGGTGCATGGCTACCGCGGGCTGGTGCGGGAGTTGATTCTGGAGCTGAAACGCGAACTGAAGTGCCGCCGGCTGCCGGTGGTTGCGACGGGCGGTTGCGCCGAGCTGCTGGCCGCCCGGCTGCCCGAGATCACCGCCGTCGATCCGAACCTGACGTTGGAAGGGCTGCGCCTGGTGTGGCTGGCGAACAATCTTGCCACGCGCCCCGCCAGCCGGAGAATCCGCCGCGCATGAATCGCATCGAAGCCCGTTTCGCCCGCCTCAAGCAGGACGCACAGAAAGCACTGGTGGTTTACATCGGCGCGGGGGACCCGCACCTCGAAGCCACGCGCCAGCTCGCGCTCGCGTTCGACCGCGCCGGGGTGGACGTGCTCGAACTGGGCGTGCCTTTCAGCGATCCGCTGGCCGACGGGCTTGTCAACCAGCTTGCCGCGCAGCGCGGTCTGGAGAGCGGCACCACGCCGCCGAAGCTTTTCGAGACGGTCGCCGCCATCCGGCGTGAGTCGCAAATCCCCATCGTCTTCTACGTTTACTTCAACCTGATGCACCGCTGTGGCGTGGAGAAGTTCATCGCCGACGCGGCCCGTGCGGGCGTGGACGGACTGCTGGTGCTCGACCTGCCGCCCGAGGAGGCCGACACCTACGAAGAGCTGATGCGCAACGCCGGGATGTGCGCCATCTGGCTCGTTGCGCCGACCACGCCGGACGAGCGCATCGCCCAGATCGTCAGGCGCGGCACGGGATTTATCTATTACATCTCGCGCGAAGGCGTGACCGGCATGCAGGCCAAGGTCGCGGGAAACCTTGCCGAGCGCGTGGCCCTCATTCGCCGGCACACGTCGCTGCCGGTGGCCGTGGGCTTCGGCATTTCCAATCCCGAGCAGGCGCGGCTCGTGGCATCCGCCGCCGATGGCGCGGTGGTCGGGAGCGCGGTGGTGAACCAGATCGCGCAGCTCGGCAAATCTCCCGATCTCGTGCCGAAGCTGGAAGCCTTCGTGAAGTCGCTCGGCGATGGCGTGAAAGGCCGCTGATAGAACGCG
>JBAYGL010000467.1:0-4252 GCA_041666725.1 Limisphaerales bacterium | reverse complement strand
GTAGGCGCAGGCTTCAGCCTGCGCCGTCAGGCCCGGAGCGCCGGCAGCCAGTAGCCCCGGGCGTGAGCCCGGGGACGGACGGGAAAATCCAGTCAGCCCCGGAGGGGCGGCAGAAAGTTCTGTCGCCCCTCCGGGGCTTCGTCGCATTTGTCCTCATACCCCGGGCTGACGCCCGGGGCTACTTTCTCCCGCGCGGCGCTGCCGATGGAGCGCGGCTGTGTCGCAGACCAGCCGCAGCGGGTGCGGACGCCGTGGCCGGCTGCGGGTGGTGCTCCAGCAGAACGACCGTCCTCCCGTAGTCGCAGGCTTCAGCCTGCGCTTCGCCCTGTAGCGGCGGTCTGTGACCGCCGTTGGCCCAACCCGGCGCTCACAGAGCGCCGTTACAGGTTCTGATCCGCAACCTGAAGGTTGCGACTACGGCGGTGGGCGGTGCGCACGAGCGGAAGCGGTGGCGGGTTCCGGGATCATGTCCGACCTCGACGGCGACCAGTCGCCTGCGGAAAGCGGTGACGAGTCACCGCACTCCACGCCAGCCTGCCGCTGGATCATTTCCATTTTCCGGCCAACTCCTTTCGCAGGCGAATCAAGCCGAACATGGCAGCACCTGAAATGAGGACGCCCATGGAGCCGATGATCAGCAAGTAGCCGTAGCCGTCAGTCGGGTCTTGCGCGGTCGGCATCAGTGCATACGCCACACAAACAGTTGTTAGTGAACTTGCCAGCATTGTCCCGACGCCAAGTAAGCTGCCGCACCACGCGAGACGACCCCCGAAAAACAACCAGATGGCACCGGCGATCCAGCACACCGCAACCAAAGTGAAAAGAATGTCCATCATGCCAAGTTGATTCCAATCCTTGGACAAGCCCCCGGCCGTTATCAGGACATTCGCTAAAGCGAGCAACAGGTTGAAGACTTGCGTGAGCATATTGACGGTGCGTCCGAACTCACCGCTGGCCACGCTTCCCCTTCAGCGCCTTCCTCAGTTCCGCCAGTGACAGCGTGTTCACCACGTCGGCCTTCGTCAGCCAGCCTTTGCGCGCGACGCCCGCGCCGAGGCGGAGGTAGCCGAAGTGGTCGAGGCGGTGGGCGTCGCAGTTGATGACGCACTTCACGCCCTTGCTCCGCGCGTAGTGCCAGAGCCGCCAGTCGAGGTCGAAGCGCCACGGGCTGGCGTTCAGCTCAATCCACGTGCCGGTCGCCGCGCAGGCGTCAATCACGGCCTGCTGGTTCACCGGATACGGGTTGCGCTCCAGCAGCAGGCGGCCGGTGGGGTGGCCGAGCATGTGGACGTGCGGGTTCTCCGCCGCGCGGAGGAGGCGCTTGGTGTTGTCCGCCTCGTCGCTGCCCGCGACGTGCAGGCTGGCGACGACCACGTCCAGCTCGGCGAGCAGGTCGTCCGCGAAATCGAGCTTCTCCTTGAGGATGTCCACCTCGGTGCCGGTGAGCAGGCGGAAGTCCGTGCCGTCGTCGGCAAGTTTCTGGTTCACTGCGGCGACGGCCTTGAGCTGCTCGCGCAGGCGCTCGGGGGCGAGGCCGTTGGCCTGATAGCTCGCGCGCGAATGGTCGGTGATGGCCCAGTAGCTGAGGCCAAGTTCCTCGGCGTGCTCGGCGATTTGCTCCAGAGTCTCATGACCGTCGCTCCAGTTCGAGTGGTTGTGGAGCGAGCCACGGAGGTCGGTCCATTCGAGCAGGCGCGGGAGCTTGCCCGCCTCGGCGGCGGCGAATTCGCCGTGGTCCTCGCGCAGCTCCGGCTCGACGTAGCACAAGTCGAGTTCGCGGAAAATGTCTTCCTCCGTATAGCAGGGCAGGCGGAGCGCGGGGTCGCGGGTTTCCTCCTTGGAGCGGAAGAGGCCGTATTCGTTGAGCCGCAGGCCGCGCGCGATGGCCCGCTGGCGCATGACGATGTTATGCTCCTTGCTGCCGGTGAAGTAGGCGAGCGCGAAGGGATACTCGGCATCGCTCACCACGCGCAGGTCCGCCTGGATGCCGCCCTCGACAATCACGCTGGCCTTGGTGTCGCCCTTGGCGCTGACGCTGAGGACGCCGGGCTGCGTGACGAAGAATTCGATGACATCCGCCGGGCGCTTCGAGGAGACGAGGAAATCAATGTCGCCGATCGTCTCCTTCCAGCGGCGCAAACTGCCGGCGGTGCTGCAACGCGTGACGTCGGGATGCTGGCGGAGGTTTTCAAGAATCGGCTGCGCGACGGCGAGGGCCTTGTGCAGATGATGCTTGCTGGCGAACTGGCGCTTGAACGCGATGCCTTCGAGGATCTTCGTCTGCGTCTTTTCGCCGAAGCCGTCGAGCACGGCGACCTTGCCGGCCTTGCACGCGGCTTCGAGGGCTTCGATGGTGTCCACGCCCAGTTCGTCGTGGAGTTTCTTCACCTTCTTCGGCCCGAGGGTTGGGATGCCGAGCATCTCGATGAGGCCGGGCGCGACGGAGGCCTTCAGCTCGTCGTAGTAAGGCAGCTTCCCGGTGGTGACGAGCTTGGTGATCTTGTCCACGAGCGCGTCGCCGAAGCCCTTGATCTCACCGAGGCGCTGCTCGGCGACGATTTTGTCCAGCGGCTCGGCGAGGCCTTCGAGCGTGCGCGCGGCGTTGTGATAGGCGCGGGTCTTGAAGGGGTTCTCGCCCTTGAGTTCCAGCAGCGTGCCAATCTCGGTGAGCACGGCGGCGACTTGCTCTTTGTCCATGGGCGGAGTTTAGCGAATGAGCCGAAACTCCAAAGTCCAAAGTCCGGGGCGAATCTCATTGCCGCCTCTGCGGGCATTCGGGCCGGGCAGGCGGGACGCTTGCGGCGGGCTTCGCTTCAGTGCCAGTCGTTCAGTTCCGGCAGCGTTGCCCTGAGGATGCTGCGGATGGCGTGCTTCTCGGTGGCGGACAGGTAGGCGTATTCAGCGTCAGCCTTGGTGGTGTCGAGCGCCTGCGCGAGGCGGGCGAAGACGCGTTGCTTCATCTCCGGTGGCAGCCCCTGGAAGGCGAGGCTGTAGATCATGTAGCTGCACCGGTGCTGGAAGAGCCGCGTGCGAAGGTCGAAGTCCTTGAGCGATGCGCCGCCCGGCCCGAGCCTGCGCACGCTGGCGAAGTCCCGTTTGAAATCGGCATCACCCGTGATGCCGCCGGGCGGCAGCGGTGTTTCATCCGCGAAGAGAATGTAGCGTGTCAGCCGGCGCGCCTGCTGGTCGAGCACGGCGGCGTGTTCGGTGGTGAGCCTGCCATTGTCCTCGGCCAGGTGCGTGCGCGTGCGGTAGGTCGCCTCCACGGCCCGGTTCACGAACCCGACCTGATGCTCGTGAACGAGCTGCGGCAGCACGTCGCTGCCCGTGGCGAGATAGCGGCTGTAGCTGAACTGCGTGCCGGGCTTGACGGGGATTTTCTGCACTCCCTGCGGCGTGGACTGGCCGATCAGATTGCCCCAGTGGTTCGTGAAATTCTCCAGCCCTGTCACATACCAGCCGCCAAACCGCTGGTCCAACGGGATGCCGTGCCCCGACTGTTCCTGACGGAACGACTTCAAGCTCCCGCCGCGCGGCCCGGGCACGACGGATTTCACCACGGGGCCCGGCACGTAGCCGGTGTCTTCGCGCGCGTGGCAGTTCATGCAGCGCGTGGCCCGGTCCGGGTAGGGCGGCTGGCCGTTGCGCGGAATGTCGAAGATGTAGAACACGCCGCCGAGGTCCGGGTCCACGGAGACGACCTCGATTTTCCCTCCGACGACGTAGCCGAGGTAAACATCCTCGTTGAAGAAAATCGCGCGCGGGCTCCGGGGTGAGATCAGGCTGAGTTGCAGGCTCGTGGTGGAGAAGACCAGCATCTGCGAGGACGCGGGGATGTCGAGCGACTTGAGCACGCTCGCCACGAACGCCTTCTCGCTGGAGTAATCCAGCTCCACGCGTCCGGCGTTGAGGTTGGTCATCCAGCGGCTGAAACGGTCGTGTGGCGTGCGCTTCCAGTAGTCGTGCGGCGGCTGGTCGAAGTCGCGGTAGTCGGCGGCAAGAGCTGCGAGCCCGCCGGCCAGCAGCAGCAATGAGAGCCACGCGTTCAACTTCATGTGTCGTTCAGGATAGGGACGCAGGGTCTGACGAAACAAGCGCCGAGGCGTTCAACCGTGAATGCGGGACGCCGAAAAACACCACGGCGCGGGAAGGGGAGGTTCCCGCGCCGGGTGTCTCTGTTGATGCTGCCAGGTTCGCCGGTCCGTGCGGTCCACAGCCACGTCAACCGGCCGGGCGGCGATGAGGAAAGGAG
>JBAYGL010000466.1:0-4267 GCA_041666725.1 Limisphaerales bacterium | reverse complement strand
GCGGCGGTCCTTGCTGCGGGCGTCGTAGATGATGTTCCGCGCGGCATCCACATGGATGAAATCGGCCACGGCGCAGTTGCCCTCGGCGTCGGGTTTCACATGGTGCGCGAGCGCGTTCCACGAGCCGAGGTCGTCCCACGCAAAGGAACCGTCCGCCACGACTACGTTCTGCGCCTTCTCCATCAGCGCGTAGTCGATCGAGACCTTCTTGATCTCCGGGTATTCCTTCGCGAGCACCTTCGTGAGCTTGCTGGGCGATTTCGCGGCCTCGAACCAACGGTGGCACGCGGCGGCCATCTCGGGCTGGTGGGCTTCGAGGCCGTTCGTCACGGTGACGAAACTCCAGATGAACATGCCGGCGTTCCAGCGATACTGGCCGCTGTTCACATATTCGAGCGCGGTCTCGTAGTTCGGCTTCTCGACAAAACGCTCGGCCTTGAAGAACGCGGTCTTGTATTTCTTCACGCCGGCGGGCGGCGGCAGCTCGTTGCCGGTTTGAATGTAGCCGTAGCCGGTGGCCGGCTCGGTGGGCTTGATGCCGATGGTCACGATGGCCTGCCCGCGCGACGCGAGGTCGAAACAATCCCCCAGCACGGTCTGAAACTTCTTTTCCTCCGGGATGACATGGTCTGCCGGCAGCACGGCCATGACGCCCGTGGTCGAACGCGCTCCGACGATGGCCGCGCCCAGCGTGACGGCGGCACAGGTGTCGCGTCCGACCGGTTCCGCGACGACGTTTTCCATGGGCAGCCTGGGCAGCTGCTTGCGCACCTCGGACGCCTGCACCTCGTTGGTGATGACGAAGATGTTCTCGTGCGGCACGAGCGGCGTGACGCGGTCCACGGCCTGCTGGAGGAACGAGCGGTCGCCGAGGAGCTTGATGAGCTGCTTGGGCGTTTTCTCGCGGCTGACGGGCGAGAAACGCTCACCGCGGCCGCCGGCCATGATGATGACGAAACGGTCCTTGTGATTGATGCTGGAGGTCTTCTTCATTGGTGCCGGGCGTTTCTAACGAAAGAATCAAGGGCGTCAAATTCCCGCCACAAAGCCATGCGGAGTTTCAGACAGCACCTGCTTCGTCACACTCTGGAGCCAGCCCGTGCCGGCCACGGCCTACTGGGCCTGATTACCAATGTCCAGGGCCGTGAACGGGTTGTTGGCAAATCCCTCGGCCTCTGGCTTGCCGGATTTGACCTGTGCATCCCCAGCGGCGGGTGCCGGCACCACGCCCGGCACATCGTTGATAAGCGGCTTGGCGATGGGTTCGTGGTGTTCGGCTCCCTCGATCTCGCCCTGCTCGTTCTTCGTCGGATGCTTGGCGCGCTTGTTCCGGGGATGCGGGCTGATCATCACGTTGATGGTCTTGCCCATCAGTTTCGGAGAGAAGTCGGGGTGGCCCCACGGCGCGGCTTCCTTGAGGAAGCGCTCGACAACCTGCTGGCCGATTTCCTTGTGCGCCATCTCGCGTCCGCGGAAGCGGAGCATGACCTTGACCTTCATGTCTTCGCACATGAAATCAATCGCATGCGCGAGTTTCACGCCGAAATCGTGCGGGTCAATGTTCGGGCTCAGCTGCACTTCCTTCACCTTGTTGGCGTGCTGGTGCTTCTTGGAGTCCTTCTCCTTCTTCGACTGCTCGTAGCGGAACTTGCCGAAGTCCACCAGGCGGCACACGGGCGGGACCGCGTTGGGCGCGATCTCCACCAGGTCCACTGCGTGCTGGCGTGCGAGGGTGAGGGCCTCGGCCAGTGCGATGACGCCAATCTGCTGACCGGCAGGTCCGATGACGCGGACTTCGCGGGCACGAATCTTCCCGTTGATTCGGTATGCCGGCGCGGGAGGGGTGCGAGGGGAAAAGGGGCGGCTCAAAGCGCCCTCTCCTTTTGAAGGTTATCCATGTTTGATGTCGAAACTAACTGTAGCCATGAAGCTAATCGGGCCGATTACTACGAAGTTGCCCAGCCCGGCGCAAGTGAAATTTGCCCGCAACGCAATCTATCCGCCGAGAAATTCCTTGCCCAAGCCCCGTCCACCGGAATGATTCCGCCGCCGCACGATGCTCACCGCGCTCCGCATCAAGAACCTCGCCCTCGTCGCCGACCTCACGCTCGAACTGCGTCCCGGCTGCAACGTCGTCACCGGCGAGACCGGCGCGGGCAAGTCCATCATCATCGGAGCGCTCAACCTCGTCCTGGGCGAACGCGCCGACCGCACGCTCATCCGGGCGGGCGCGGAGGGTTGCGCCGTGGAGGCGGTTTTTGACGTCACGCGTCTGGGCACACCGCTGGCCGCCCTGCTGGAGGAAAACGGACTGGAGCCGTGCGAGGAAAACCAGCTCGTGCTCAAGCGCGTCTTCACCGCCGCCGGCGCGAACCGCCAGTTCGTCAACGGCTCGCCCGCCACGCTCGCCACGCTCGCCGCCATCGGCGAGGGCCTTGTGGACATGCACGGCCCGCATGATCACCAGTCGCTGCTTCACCCGGCGAAGCAGCTGGCCATCCTCGACGCCTTCGGCAGCCTGCAAACCCAGGTCGGCGCGTTCGGTGAACTCATCCGTCGCCGCACCGCGGTGGATCAGGAGAAGGCCGCCCTGATCGTGGACGAAAAAACTTACGCCCAGCAGATCGACCTCCTGCGCCATCAAGTCCAGGAAATCGCCGCCGCCAGACTCCGGCCTGACGAGGAAGCCGACGTCGAAGCCGAACACCACCGTGCCAGCAACGCCGCGCGTCTGCTGGAGCTGTCGCAATCCGCGCTCGACGCGCTCGACGGCGAGGACGGCGCGCTGCTGAACCAGCTCGGCGCGCTGGGCCGCACCTTGCAGGAACTGCAGCGCGTGGATGCCGCCGCCAAAGCTTTCACCGACGCCCACGAGCAGTCCGTCACCTTCCTGCGCGAGCTGCAGACGGATTTGTCCCGCTACGCCGACCGCGTGGATATCGACCCCGCACGCCTCGCGCAGCTGGAGGAGCGGCTCAACCTGATTCACTCGCTCAAGCGCAAATACGGCGCATCGCTCGCCGAGGTCATTGCGTTCGGCGACGGCGCAAAATCCAGGCTGCACGGCCTCGAACAGCGCGACGCCGAACTCGCGCGCCTGAACGACGCCCTCGCGAAACTGGATGCGGAAATTCTTCGCGCCGGCCGCGATCTGACCGCCGCACGGCGCAAGGTGATTCCCAGGCTGACCAAGGCCGTGACCCGGCAGTTGCAGGACCTCGGTTTTCAACGGAGCGAACTGGGCATTGTCCCTTCGCCCATCGCGCCCTCAGCCAGCGGCTGCGATTCGATTGAGTTCCAGTTCGCCCCAAACCCAGGCGAGCCCGCCCGCCCGCTTCGCGCCATCGCTTCCAGTGGTGAGCTGGCCCGCGTGATGTTGGCGCTCAAGACCGTGCTTGCGGCGGAGGATGAAATTCCCGTGCTGGTCTTCGACGAGGTGGACGCCAACGTCGGCGGTGAAACCGCCAACGCCGTCGGCGACAAGATGCGGCAGATCGCGCGCGCCCGGCAGGTGCTCTGCATCACCCACCTCGCGCCGGTTGCGGCGGCGGCGGACACGCACTTCGTCGTCACGAAGCAAATCCGCGATGGACGCACGCTCTCGGACATCCAGCCCCTGAACCGCAGGCAGCGTGTGGATGAACTGGCCCGGATGCTCGGCGGCCAGGGCGAGGCCGCCCGCAGACACGCAGAAGCGCTGCTCGGCGGGCAGTAACGCAGGTAGGGCGCGTCTGTCCTTAGAACCGTGTGGACACGCATCCGGCGCGCTGAGGACAGACGCGCCCTACCACTGCGGATCAGAGATTCAAGGCCCGAAGCGCTACCGGCTCCCCACTCACCGTGTTATCCTCCCGCAATGAACGAAGCCGACGAACCGACGAAGCAGCCGCCGCGTCCGCGCGAGAACTGGCGCGCACTCCTCGGCCTCGTGCTGTCCAGCGCGGTGATCGCCAGCCTGTGCTGCCTGCCCAGCGTGGTGCTCGTGCTCTTCGGCCTCGCCTCCGTCAGCACGGCGGCGGCGCTTTCGGACCGGCTCTACTGGGGGCCGATGCGTTATGTTCTCTACGCCGTGAGCTTCGCGCTCGCTGTCGCCGGATTGGTCGTTTACTTCCGCCGTCGTGGCATCTGCACGCTTGATGCCGCGCGCCGCGAACGAAACCGTATCGTTAACACCGCCCTGCTCGTGCTGGTCGGCGGCGTGCTGGCCTACCTCGTCTGGAACTACGTCATCCTTGATCTCATCGGCATCGCCGTCGGTTTGCCGTGG
>JBAYGL010000465.1:0-4273 GCA_041666725.1 Limisphaerales bacterium | reverse complement strand
GGACGCTTGCGGCACGGCCGGCCGGAGGCCGGCGCTACGTAGCGCCCGCGTCTCGCGGGCCGTATCGCCGGCGTCCACGCCGGCCAGCTTCAGGGGGAGTGCCAGGATGCGCCCGGCCGCAGCAACACCACGCGCTTGTCACCACGGCACACGACCCTAGACTCCAGCACATGAAATTGATCCAAGTTCGACGCCTGTGCGCGGCTGTCGCCCTGACCGCGCTGACGCTCGGGGCCGTCGGCGCTGAGGGCAAAAGCGGTGTCACGCTCAAGCTGCTCGTCACGAACCTCACCGCGCCGATCGTCCTCACGGGCTTCGACAGGCAGCGCGTGCTGGTCGGCGAGCAGGTCGGGCCCGTCCACCTGATGACGCCCGACGGGAAGCTGAAACTCTTCGCCGACTTCACCAGCAGGTTGAAAGTCAACTTCGGCAAGTTCGACGAGCGCGGCGTGCTGGGGCTGGCGCTCCACCCGAAGTTCCCGGCGAACCGCAGGTTTTACGTCTGCTACAGCGTCGAGAAACGCGCCGGCGCACCCGCCGCCTGGGATCACACCATGCGCGTCTCCGAATTCACCGCGCAGGGCGACACCGCCGACCTCGGCACGGAGCGCGTGCTGATCGAAATTGACGAACCCTACTTCAACCACAACGGCGGGCGCATCGCCTTCGGCCCGGACAACTTTCTCTACATCGGCACCGGCGACGGCGGACACAAGTGCGACTTGAACAAGGAGGACTCCGACAAGGCGCGCGGCCCCCACGGCAACGGCCAGGACGTGAACGTGCTGCTCGCGAAGATCCTCCGCATTGACGTGGACAAGCCAGCGCCGGGAAGCAACTACGGCATTCCGCAGGACAACCCGTTCGCCAGGGGCGGTGGCCGGCCGGAGATTTTTGCGTGGGGCATCCGCAATCCGTGGGGCATGACCTTCGACCGGGGCGGCCAGCACGAATTGTTCGAAGCCGATGTCGGCCAGAGCCGCTGGGAGGAAGTGAACATCATCGTGAAGGGCGGCAACTACGGCTGGAACCTTCGCGAGGGAGCCGAGTGGTTCAATCCGAAGAAAGACCTCGTCGCGCTGGAAAAGCCTTACTTCGACCCCGGCAAAACAAAGTTCACCGATCCCGCGTTCGTTTACGGGAACCTCGCGGGCTTCCCGCAGGATGGCAAAGGCCGGAGCATCACCGGCGGCTACGTTTACCGCGGGAAGGCGCTGCCGCAGCTCACGGGCAAATACATCTTCGCGGACTGGTCGAGGAACATGGGCCTCCCGCAGGGCGTGCTCTTCACCGCCACGAGGGGCGCCGACGGCAGGTGGACGCTCGACCAGCTTGAACCCGAATCGCGCCCCGGGCAGCACATCGGTGCCTTCGTCTGGGCCTTCGGTGAGGACAACGACGGCGAACTCTACGTGCTCACCAACCAGACCAGCGGGCTCGGCAAAGGGTCCGGCAAAATCTGGAAGATCGTGAAATCCGGGAGCTGATGCGCCGGTCCTCGGCAAACGGAGCGACCGCTTCAGGTTCGGTGCTTACTGAGCCGGCTCCTTCGAAAACACCGCGATCTCCGAGAAGCCGGCGCTTTTCGTCTTCGGGCCGACCTTGGTGATGATGACCTCCATCCAGGTGACGCTCTTCTCCGGGAAGTTGAGCTGGAACGGCTTCGTCCCGTCATTGGGCAGCTCGCCCGCCATCGCGCTCGTGCCGTCGCTGAAATTGATCCACGCGCCCTGCACCTGATCCGCCGGGTTGGGCCGGTCGAAGAGCCACACATTCTCGACGGTCACGGGACTGTCCCAGGTCAGCCTCACCTTTGCGCCTGTTGTTGCGTGATCGCTGGCCCACTCGGCCGTCTCGTTTTCGGGAAAGCCCTGCGCCACGCCGTCCACCACGGCTTCCGCCACGTAGCCTTTCGCCGTGCTGGACGCCGTGACCTTGGCGGAGCGCGCGAGGTTCAAACTGCCTTGCAGCAGGCGGGCCTGGCGTTCAAGCGAAGCGGCGTCCTTCAACTCCGGGAACGCAACACGCCGGAGCAGGTTTGCGCCCATCGGCAGCAACGTCACCGGCTCGCTCCCGCCGGTTTTGCGGTTGACCAGGTTCCCGGCCAGCCGCACGGGCGGATTGGTCCATGGATTGCCCGACGCGGCGGTTTTCAAAAACTGAAACTTCCCGCTCTTCTCGTCCACGGCGTAATCCCAAAACGCGCCGGCCCCGGGCGTGTAATCATAATCGGCAAAGCCTGCGACGGGATAGGCCTTGATCTGCCTGATCTCGGCGGCAATCGGCAGCGCATAAACCAGCGGGCCGCGCTTCCAATACACTTCGCCGCCGGCCATCGCCCTGCGCTCGATCTCCGGCCTGAAGGAAATCACGATGCGGTCGCCCGCCCTCCACTCCTTCGTGAGCACGCGCCAGCCGCCGTGATCGGCCACAGCCGCGCCGGGCGACGCGACGCTGGTGCCGCCCGCCCAGCCGGGAATCCGCAGCCGGATGCCGCAGGTCAGGGGATTCTCCGGCGTGACCGTCATGCGCACCTCGTCCTCGAACGGATAAGCCGTCTCGCACCGGATGCGCACGTTCACGCCCTTGATTTCGGTCTGCAGTTCGTTGGGCGCGTAGTTCACCGCCACCAGGCCGTCGCCCGCCGCCGTCTTCATCCACAGCTCGTTCACGAAATACGGGAAGAACTTGAGCGCCGTGACCGGACAGCAGACCGCCACATCCTCGTGGGTCGGCGAGAGCTTCATCCTCCCGCCGATGCCTTTGGCCGTGGCCTCGAATTGATTGTCCACCGTGCAGTATTGGATGGCCCTGCCGTCATGCTGCCGCGCGCCCTCGGCGGAGTTGAACGCCATCACCTCGATGGCATCCGCCAGCTCCCCGCGCCCGAACTTCTCCACGCCGGATTGCAGGCTGTGGAGAAACTCCAGCGACGTGCAGTATTCGCAGCCGAGATGGGGGCTGCCGGGCCGTCCGAGCACGTCCTCATCACTGATGCACGCGCCGCCGGCGACGAGATGGCGCGCGGACTTCGGGAAAAAATTGTCCGCCGCGGCGCGATACTTCGCCTCGCCCGTCGCGGCGGCGAGAAAGAGCGGCACGCGCATGTGCTCCATCACGTGCGCGCCATGGCCGTGAAAACCCCTGCTCAAGTCGGAGAGATTCCGCAGCTGCACGTCGTTTTCACGGACATCCGCCGGCTCGCAGTAACCGTCGTAAATGAACCTGGCGAACTCGACATAGCCCCGGTCGCCGGTGAGCCGGTGCATCCACTCGCAGACGTCCACGAACATGATGTTGTGTCCCGGCCCGCCGCGGATGATGCGTTTGGCCCAATACGGCCTGTCCGGCCCGTATTTGGAAATCATCAGCTTCGTCGCGCGCTCCACGGCGACGAAAACATCCTGCCGCCCGGTCAGCTCGTGGTAGGCGAGCAATCCGCGAAACAGGCACGCCTGCGTCCAGAACTCGGCGTTTTGCGTGACGACGGGCGATTCGAACCGCCTCGCCTTCGGGTAGATGCCGAGGTAGCCGTCCGCGTCCTGCATCGCGAGCATCTGCATGACGAGTTCGTCCACCCGCCGTTTGGCCGCCGCGTCCCCGGAGAGGTAGGCGGCGCGGATGAAGCCGTCGAGCCAGTTGCCGGTCGTCTCGCCGTTCCACCAGTCGCCGCCGATTTTCGGCTTCACGAGTTCCGTCCTGTTGCGGCTGTCGAAGATGGCCGGCTCGATGCGATCCGTCAGCCTGTCCAGCCACGGCGCGTAGCCGTTGGTCACGTCCATGCGGATCTGGTCGAGCAGCCACCCGCGCGGCCGCACTTCGCCGACGCGGAGAAACTGAAACTGTCCGCGCGGCGCCGCCGCGGCTTGCGCACCCGATGCACCCTGGCAATGGCCGGACAAAACCACGGTCACGACGGCCACGAAGGTTTTGAATGTTGTCATGGATGGGATTTTTGGGCCGACGCCCGAGCTTCACTTCGATGCCTTCTTCTGCAACGGCATCGTCCACCGAATCCCCTGCGCCGGGGCAAACCGCCGGGTCTCACCCGAGGGCAGGTGCAGCACGATGCTGCGGCAGCCGCCCTTGGCGGACAACGGCGCAACATTGAGCGCGGCGCTCCGGCCGTCGGCGGCGACGCGCAATTCCAGCGTCAGCGGGCCGAACGGTGTCAGCACGCCGTTGAGTTTGGTGACCATGCCCGCGCCGAGCCATTCGTGCGGCAGGCCTTCAAACAGGTGCAGGTCGTCGCCGCGCTCCAGGGCCAGCAGAT
>JBAYGL010000464.1:0-4281 GCA_041666725.1 Limisphaerales bacterium | reverse complement strand
GCGAGTTCATGCGCCAGTAGAAATGGTTCTCGGCATCCTTTGCTTGGTTTGCGGAAGAGTATTCAGTTTTCAGTGGGTCAGTGTTCAGTGGGAGACCGGCCTTCGTGCGCGACCGGCTCACTGAATACTGATTACTGAATACTGCCCCTTGGCTGCTGCTCATCGCATACGCCTCGGACAAGACCAACTGCCGGTGCAGGTGCTTCAAGCTCCAGCCATGCTCCATGAAGTCCACCGCAAGCCAGTCCAGCAGCTCCGCGTGGACGGGCCGGGTGGCGCGCCGACCGAAATCCATGACGTTCGCGACCAGCGGCTGGCCGAAGTGGCGCGCCCAGACGTGGTTCACCAGCACGCGCGCGGTGAGCGGGTTCTGCCGGTCGGAAATCCACCGCGCCAGCGCTAGACGCCGGCCCGTGCTCGTCGGGGGATACGGCGTGAGCTGGAGCGCATCAGCCTCACCGGGGCCCTCGAGCGCCTTGAACGCGGCGCGAAGGGAGGTGTATTTCGTGCCCGGTGACACGACGGCCTTCTGCGCTTTCGCCAAGGCATCTTGCGCGGCCTTCAACTTCTTCCCGGCGTCCGGCTCTTTCTTTTTCTTCGGCTCGGTCGCGGGAGAAATGGTTTCCAACTCCGCCTTCGCCATGTCGGCTTCGGCCTGGGCGAGTTTGAACTTGGCTTCCGCGAGCGCGGCGGCTTCCAACGTAGGGCGAGCATCCTGCCCGCCTTCCGCCTTCTTCTCACCGCGAACCTGCGGTTCGCCGGAGGCAGGCAGGATGCCCGCCCTGCGTTGGTCTGCGGCCCACACGGCACGGATCATCGCGGGGCGCAACTCAGCGGCGGCGAGGGTCAGTTCAGCGGCTTTGAGCGCTAGCCGGGCTTGCTCGGGGGTCGTGATCGGAGCAGGGGCGACGGATTTCACCGCCGGCGCGGGCGCGCTGGACTTCACGAGCTGCATCTCAGCGGGCAACGCGCTCAACTCAAAGGCAAGGAACTCGGCCGTGGCATCATAGGTGATGAGCTGGAACCTGCCCGGCGTGCGGGTGGGCAGCTCGAAGGCCAGCGCGTGCTCACCGTTGACCGCGACGTTGAGCAGCGTGCCGCGCACGCGCAGGGTCAGTTCGTAATTCTCACCAAGCTTGACCGCGCGGGCCTGCGCGCCGCTGGACGGGTAGGAGTAGGCGCTGGCCCTGCCGTAGGCGACTTGCAGCTTCGGGCCGGACGCGTGCGCGCTGAGATAGACCAGCGACTCGCGCTCGTCCGTGGTGTCGAAGGTGAAGCCGACGGACTTGTAAAGGCTCCCGCCGGTGGCCCGGAATTTCAACGTGGCCTGAAAGTCGGCGGGATGGTCCACGCGGCTGCGGGCGGCGCTGCGTTTGGGCACAACGAGCGACTGGCGCAACGCACCCCCGACATAATCCCATTTTCCATCGACCAGTTCCCAGAGCTGCGGATTGGCGGCGGCGAAGGTGTCGGCGAAGATCGGCTTGCCGCCCGCGCTACTTGACGGGCTGGCGGCCCGTCCTACTTCGGCGAGCTTCTGCTTCGCGGCCTCGACGGCCCGACGCGCGGAGGTGATCTGCTCGGCGGCGGCGCAGAGGTGGTTCGTGAGCACCCACGGCTGGAGCGCGGGGTTGTGCGCGGGCGGCGGAAGCTGCACCGGCTGGATGTCAAGCCGCTTGAACGCGAGCGCGACGGGAATGGCGGCGGTGATGACGCGGTTGGTGTCGGGCCGTTTCTCGTCGCCCTTCATGTGGATGTAAGTCGGCCGGTCGAGGTGCAGATCGTAGGCGCGCGGCAGACCGTTCTTCCCCAGGTCGGTTTCGCCGGGCAGCTCGTCGAGGCGCGCGTGATACGGCTCGAAGATGGCGCGCATCGCGTAGTAATCGGTCGTGGTGAACGGGTCGTATTTGTGGTCGTGGCACTTCACGCAGTTCATCGTGAGGCCGAGGAATGCCTTGCTGGTGTGCTCGACCACGTCGTCCATCCAGGTCGTGCGGTTGAAGAGGTAGTAGTTGCGCGCGAGAAACCCGGTGGCACGCAGCGTGGCGGTGTCCGTGGGCGCAAGCTCGTCGCCGGCAAGCTGCTCGACGATCATCCGGTCGTAGCCCTTGTCCGCGTTGAGCGACTCCACGATCCAGTCGCGCCAGTGCCAGATGTGCTTCTGACTGTGACGAAGCTCCGCGCCCAGCCCCCACCAGTCGCTGTAGCGCCAGATGTCCATGAAGTGCCGCCCCCAACGCTCGCCGTGGTGCGGGCTGGCCAGCAGGCGATCCACGACGCGCTCGTGCGCCAGCGGTGAAGTGTCGGCCTCAAAGTCGCGCATCTCCGCGAGCGTGGGTGGCAGGCCGACGAGGTCCAGGGTGACCCGGCGGAGCCAGAGGGATTTCCCGGCAGGGGGTTGGGCGGTGATCCCCTGCTTGCGGCGCTGAACCTCGAGGAAAGCGTCAACGGGATTGGCGATTGCCGATTGCCGATTGCCGATTTTGGGAAGCGTTGCTTTCACCGGGGCCTTGAACGCCCAGTGTTCGCGTGGATCGGACTCCGGCTGCTCGTCCTTCGGAGCGGACGCTCCAGCGGCAACCCACGCACGCAACGCGGCGATCTGCTCCGGCTTGAGCGGTTCGCCTTCGGGCGGCATCCGCTCGTCCAGGCTGTGGGCGGAAACCTTGGCGAGGAGCAGACTGGCGGCGGGTTTGCCTGCGGCGATGGCGGCACCGTGCTTGCCGCCCTTGCGGATGAGCTCCGCCGTATCGAGCCGGAGCCCGCCCTGCTGCTTCAGTGCGCCATGACAGGCGTAGCAACGCCTGGCCAGGACAGGCTTCACATCCTTGAGATAGTCCGCCCGCTCGGCAGCAGAGGCTGCGCAGGCAATGCTGAGGATGAGAATCAATGGGCAGCGGAACACGGTGTCTCAGACGTTGCCGGCGGGAGTTTTATTGTCGTGCGGTGCGGGTTTCGCGAACCCGCCGGCAGCAGGCACCCGGGTTCGGGATGAGAAGATTTGCAATCCATCCTGTGCTTGTTCATCGTCTGGCCCGCCATGACCAAACAATGCAGGACCGGCGCCTCCGTCCGGCGCAACTTGCAATCAAACGATTTCTGACTGAAATGGAATCCACGGCAAAGAAGATCTTCCGCGTCCAGGAACTTGGGCAGGTGCTGGAACCGCACCGCGCCGCCGGGAAGACCATCATCCACTGCCACGGGGTCTTTGACCTGCTTCACATCGGACACATCAAACACCTCGAAGCCGCCCGTCAGCTCGGTGACGTGCTGGTGGTCACGACCACGCCGGATCGTTTCGTGAACAAGGGCCCGCACCGGCCGGCATTCCCCGAGAAGCTCCGCGCCGAGGCGCTGGCGTCGCTGGCGTGCGTGGACTACGTGGCCGTCAACGAATGGCCCACGGCGGTCGAGACGATCAAAATCATCCGTCCTTCGCTCTACGTGAAGGGCATGGTCCGCGAGGAGGGAAAGCGCGACCACACGACTGCGATTTCCGACGAAGAACAGGCCGTCACCGACTGCGGCGGCCGGCTGCACCTGACCGATGAGGAAACGTTCAGCGCATCCACGCTCATCAACCGCTTCATGGACGTCTTCTCGCCGAAGACGAAGGACTTCCTCGAACGCTTCCGTGTGGCGCATCCGCCCGAGGAGGTCATCGGACACCTGCAGGCGATCCGGAAGCAGAAGGTCCTCGTGATCGGCGAGACCATCGTTGACGAGTATCAGTTCTGCAACGTGCTGGGTAAATCCAGCAAGGAACCGGTGCTCGCCGCGCTCCTCCATCGCACCGAACAATACGCCGGCGGAGTGCTGGCCATCGCCAACCACGTCTCGAACTTCTGCGACGAGGTCGGCCTTCTCAGCGCGCTCGGCGCGGAGAATTCGCGCGAGGACTTCGTGCAGGCGAAGCTGAACAGCAACGTCCGCCCGCACTTCCTCCACCTGCCCGGCGCGCCGACCATCGTGAAGCGGCGGTTCCTGGAAGAGCACTTGTCCGCCAAGCTGTTCGAAGTTTACGAAATGCGCAACGAGCGGCTCACGCCCGCCGTGGAGGAGCAGTTTCTCAGGAAGCTCGAAGAGCTGCTTCCGCAATACGATGTGGTGGTGGTCGCGGATTACGGCCACGGCCTGCTCACCGAGCGCGCGGTGCATCTGATCTGCGCCCGGGCGAAATTCCTCGCCGTCAACGTCCAGGTGAACGCGGGCAACCGGGGCTTCAACCTCATCTCCAAGTATCCGCGCGCCGACTTCGTCTCGCTCGGCGAGCCCGAG
>JBAYGL010000463.1:0-4301 GCA_041666725.1 Limisphaerales bacterium | reverse complement strand
GAGTCGCTCGAGATCGGCGTGCCCGCCGGCGCGAAGTTCGAGGGTCTCGCCCCCCGCACCGAGAAGCCCATCATCTTTTACGGCACCTCCATCACGCATGGGGCGTGCGCCTCGCGGCCCGGCATGGTCCACACTGCCATCCTGGGCCGCCGTTTCGACCGCCCGGTGATGAACATCGGCTTCTCCGGCAACGGCCGCATGGACGCCGCCGTGGGCGAGCTGCTCACGGAGATCGATGCCGCCGCGTATGTGATCGACTGCCTGCCGAACATGGGCCCCGCCGACGTGACGGCCAAGTGCGTCCCGCTGGTGAAGCAGCTCCGCGCCGCGCGGCCCAACACGCCCATTGTGCTGGTCGAGGACCGGCGCTTCACAAACGAATGGATCACGCCGGCGAAGAAGAAGTTTCACGATGACAACCACGCCGCTCTCCGGGCGGCCTACGAGCAGCTCAGGAAGGACGGCGTCGCCAGGCTCTCCTACATCGGCGGCGATCATCTTTACGGCGATGACGCCGACGGTGCGACCGATGCCTCGCACGCGAGCGACCTGGGCTTCCTGCGGCAGGCGGACATCTTCGAGCCGGTGCTTCGCGCGGCGATGAAGTAATCGTCATTGCCTCCCATCGCTTCGCATTTCTTGTTTGGGTGGGACAACAATCCCCCAAATTTTCCTGTTTCCAGTGAGCAGCAGGCCTGATGCGACGATGCATTGGGGGTGACAAGCACGGCATTTATGCCGCAGAAACGCCCGCCACAGCCATGGCTCGAAAGTTCGCCAACCTCCTTTGAATTCCACGCTGCTGCGGCATGAATGCCGCGCTCCAACTGCAGCGTCCCAGCTTATCATCATGATCAAAAAGGGAAGTTTTTTGGTCAGTTTGTGCATGGTGCGGACCGCGTGCTCGGTGCGAAGGTTTCAGCATGACCAATCCGAGAGAACTAGCGGCCAGTTTTATACCGTGCCGCATTCGCCGGGGAGCATCCTGCGCGTTTACCCTCATTGAACTGCTTGTCGTCATTGCGATCATCGCCATTTTGGCGGGTCTGCTGCTGCCAGCCATCGGCAAGGCCAAGGAGAAGAGCAAGCTGAGCAACTGCCTGAACAACCAGAAGCAGCTGATCCTTGCGACATCCCTTTACGAGGGTGACAACGACGGCCAGTATTTCTACGGAAACCAGATCGGGCTGACGGTCACGATCGCGGCAAACAATTCGCCGCATTCCAACGACGCCTGGACGATGCAGATGGCACCCTACCTGGGCATCAAGGCCGTCAATGCCAACATGGTTCCATCCGGAGCGATGTCCTGCCCGAAGGACCGCACCACGGCCATCGCGGGCTTCTGGTTGGACAGCAGTTACCGGGCAAACATCCACGCCTTCCGCTACTCCTCGAATTCGATCACCGATACAACCGGGGCCAACGCCCTGACTGCGGCCGAAATCGTCCGCTACCCCACCGGCCTGCGCTCCGCGGGGGTTAGTGAACCCTCCTCCATTGCCATTCTGCTCGAGAAGACCAGGGGCAGCAGGCAATATCAGTGGGGCAAGGAGCAGTTGGGCAACTATCGTGCCGCCTGGAACAAGAACGCGGCCACCAACGCGAACATCGCGACCATCCTCAAGCATGACGGGCAGCGCTCCACGGCGGCAGCCGCCGACGGCCATTGCGAGGTTCTCACCTTCCCGCCATTCAGCACCCCCGTTCCCACGAACCTGAGGGATCTGGGCGATGTGCGCGGCGACGCGGGCCCGGCGGTTTCCGGATCCGACGCGGGCCGCGAATTCCTCTCCGCCGGTGTGGCCAAGCTCTGGCTGCGCGAGCAGACCACCTGGATGGGATTCTAAGCGGGCGAGTCGACTGCGAGTTTCAGTGGATTGCCCCCGGAGAACACTTGGGGCATGGTGGGCCAGTCAAAGCACAAGCCCGCCATGAAATCCGGCTTCCACCCAATCCCCTCCTTCACAAGGCCTCAGTTCACCCGGCGCGAGATGCTCGCACAGTCGGGGCTGGGCTTGGGCGGGTTGAGTCTTGCCGCGCTGACTGCATTGGGTGTCCTGCCGACGATGCCCGGTCAGACAGCCGAGGTTAACTCCACATCGCCGCTCGCGCCGAAAAAGCCCCCGTTCCCCGCGAAAGCCAGGCGCGTGCTGCACATCTTCGCGCAGGGCGCACCGTCGCACCTCGACACATGGGATCCGAAGCCGGAGCTGGCGAAGTTTGATGGCAGGTCGCTGCCCGGTGGCGGGACGGGCTTCGCCTCGCCTTTTCAGTTTGCCAAGCAGGGCAAGGCGGGCATCTCGGTGAGTGAAGTCTGGCCCGCACTCGGACAGCACATCGACCGGATGGCCGTCATCCGCTCGGCCTACACGGACATCCCGGCGCACGATCAGGCGACGATCTTCATGAACACCGGCTCGCTGCGCTTCTCGCGGCCCAGCGTCGGCGCATGGGTGCTCTACGGTCTGGGCAGCGAGAACCAGAGCCTGCCCGGCTTTGTCGCGCTTTCGCCCGGCAACGTGGACGCGCAGAACCTTCGCTCGGCGTTTCTGCCCGGCGCATTTCAGGGCACGGCGGTCAACTCCACGCGGAACCGCCCGGAGGAACTCATCGAGAACATCCGCAGCAAGTTCGTCTCCCTGCCCGAGCAGCGGCGGCAGCTCGACCTCCTGCACCAGCTCAACGAAGTCCACGCCCAGAAGATGCGGAAGGACGGCCAGCTCGAAGCACGCCTGCAGGCCTACGAGCTCGCCTTTCAGATGCAGATGGAGGCCGTGGACGCCTTTGACCTGACGAAGGAGCCGAAGGCGATGCACGATCTCTACGGCACGAACACGGCGCAGGGCCGGCAGATGCTCATCGCGCGGCGGCTGCTTCAGAAGGGCGTGCGCTTCGTGCAGGTCTGGCACGGCGGCTGGGACCACCACAACAACATGGCGGCGAACATGCGCCGCTCGGCCGGCGACATTGACAAGCCGGCCGCCGCCCTGCTCACCGACCTTGCGCAGCGCGGAATGCTGGACGAGACGCTCGTGATCTGGGGCGGCGAGTTTGGCCGCACGCCTGCGGCCGATGGCAATGCAGCGGGCACCCCGGGTCGCAACCACAACGCCAAGGCGATGAGTGTCTGGCTCGCAGGCGGCGGCGTGAAGGGCGGCGTGGCACACGGGCAGACCGACGAACTGGGTTCAGCGGCGGTCGAGGACAAGGTTCACGTCCACGACCTGCACGCGACAATCCTGCATCTGCTGGGCTTCGATCACGAGAAGCTGACTTACCGGCACAACGGTCGCGATTTCCGCCTGACAGACGTGTATGGGAACGTGGTGCGGCAGGTGGTGGCGTGACTGTTCCGGAGACACGGTCAGAACGGTCGCGGCGGCAAGGCCGTTTCAACGAACGGCGCCGTGCAAACGCACTTTGGCTCCATCAGCCGGCCTTGGCATTCTTCCCCTCAAGCAGATAGGAACGAACTTCACCGAGCCCTTTGCAAACGACCGTGCCGCGTTCGGTAACACGGAAGCTGTCGTCCAGCAGCCGGCGGGTTTCCTCGGAAATGTGGACATGGTTGGGCGGGCCGCTGGATTGCATCCGGCTGGCGAGGTTCACCGTGGATCCCCAGAGGTCGTAGGTGAATTTTTTGCGTCCGATGACCCCGGCCACGACCGGGCCGGTGTTGACACCGACACGGATGGCAAAGTTGGTGTGGCGCTCGCGGTTCATGTCGGCGGTGGCCGTCAGCATTTCCAACGCCATGGATGCCACGGCAACCGCATGGTTGGGATTCGGCTCCGGCAATCCGCCCACCACCAGGTAGCTGTCCCCGATGGTCTTGATCTTCTCCAGCCCGTGCCGTTCCGTGAGGCGGTCGAAGCGGGAGAAAAGATCGTTGAGCAGCGAGACCAGCGTCTCCGGCTCGGTGTGGGTGGCGAGCGAGGTGAAGTCAACGATGTCCGCAAAGAGGACGGTGACACCGGTGAAGCGCTCGGCAATGGCGCTTTCACCGCGCTTGAGACGCTCGGCGATGGCCTGGGGCAGGATGTTGAGCAGGAGGCGCTTGGACTTTTCCTTTTCTATTTCGAGGAGCTGCTTCTCCTGCTGCAACTCGATGACGCGGAGGCGTTCGAGGTCCCTCAGGCGCTTGCGCTCCAGGGACGCATTTACGCGCGCCCGGAGGATCGTCGGGTTGACCGGCTTGGGCAGAAAATCCTCCGCCCCCAGCTCGATGCAGCGCGCGATGGACTCCAGATCGACGATGCCGGAGGCGACGATGACCGGAAGGTGCCGCATGAATGGAT
>JBAYGL010000462.1:0-4321 GCA_041666725.1 Limisphaerales bacterium | reverse complement strand
TGCGGTGGAAAAGCAAACTGCAACCCCGGCCTCTCCCCCAGCCTCCGGGGCGGCCACGGTCGTCAAGGAACCCACGCTTGATGAAATGAGCGAGGCCGTTCAGGCTTGGTTCACTTCGCGGGGGCGCGCCCCGAACAGCCTCGATGAACTGGTCAAGGCGCGATTCATCTCCAAGATGCCCGCCGCTCCCGCCGGTCGGGAGTATGTCCTGGACAAGGAGCATCTGCGGGTGATCCTGCGTTGAGCTGTCCTTCCCCGTTCAATTCCGCACCGTGCGGACAAACAGCTCCAGCTCATCACCGGCACGCCCGCGGAGCTTGGCCTTGCCCCTCATGGTTCCGATGGTTTTCTCCCACTCGGCAACACCATAGGTGGCCGGGTCGTATAGACGATGGCATTCGTTGCAGGCCCCGCCGAACAACTCGCGCCCGTTCCTGATTTGCGCGGCGCTCAGGCCGTTTTGGAACCTGCCCGCAACCGGCACCACCGGTCTTGCAGGATCGAGCGCGACCCTCGCCAGCGCGCTGTTCGGTGAAACGTTCGCAGGATTCGAGGAAACCGGAGGCTGGCTCCTGACCGGCTCTTTTTCCCCGCGTTTCTTCTTCACCCAGATGGCCGCCGCCACCAGCGCCGCGATGGCAATCACACAAACAATGATCGTGGCGATCACAAGCCTGGCCTTGCCGCCGCCGATCTCGATGACATCGGCGTCGTCGCCACCCTCAATCCTGAGCGCTGTTTCCTGCTGGCAATGCGGACACGGCGCGCTCGCGCCAACCGCTTCGACGGGATACTCGATGCGGCCACCGCAGTGTTCACAGGCGCATTTGAGGAATCCGGGCATTGGCTGGGAGGATTAGGAGCGGGATCAGGATCGGGATCAAGAGGGGAAAATGCAACCGGGCAGGAGTCATCGCCTGCCGGTCACGCTCTCTCATTGCGCTCATTTCTCCCCATCCACCTCCAGCACACACCGGAAGCCATACAGACCACCGCGTCCGTCTGGCAATGCGATATGCCGGCAGGCGTTCATGAGGCTCACAGAATCCCAGAAAATCCACGAAGCGCCCCGCAGCACCTTGAACTTCCGTCCGCCCCCATCGTCGTTGAGCCGCTTGTCCTCCATGCGGATTTTGGAGTCGTTCATCGCCTTCACATACCAGTCGTTGACCCATTCGAAGACGTTGCCGCCGAGGTCGTGGATGCCCAGCGAATTCGCGGCGAAACTGCCAACCGGCGCGGTGTTGTCCCCGTCACGGGGCTTGTATCCGGGAAGCTTCGGCCATTCGGCGATCTTGGGCCACTTCTCACCCCACGGATACCGGTCCGGCCCCGCGGCGGCACTCCACTCCGCGTCCGTGGGCAGACGGTAGCGATCCTTCGCTCCGAGCGCGCCCGACTTGCGCTCCTTTTCCGTCAACCAGCGGCAATATGCCGCAGCCTCTTCCCAGGTCACGTTGCTGACCGGATGATTCGTCTTCCCCGCGTAACCCAGCGCATTCCAATCCTGCTTTGCGAAAGAATCCACGAAGGGCATGTAATCGGCCACCCGTGTCTCGAAGACACTCATCAGAATGCGCGTGCCCGGCACCGAAACAAACTTCATCCCAAGACTGTTCACGCAAGGCTTCTCTTTCGTCGCAGCTTGCCTTCCCTGGGCCAGCATGTTGGGAGCAAGCAGCAACGCCGCAAGCAAGCCGACACATGAACACAGGAACAGTTGGCGCACATTCACGGGACGGTTAGTTCACCGGATTTTGTCCTGTTTGCCAGCCAAAAGGAGGTGGCTGAGCGCCTGTGTTTCCTTCAGTTCGGCAGGTGTGAACGTGTCACGCCGTTTAACTGCGCTCCTTCAAGATTCCGGACGAAGTCTGAGGGTGGGCATGGCAAGCACGCCGCAAGCCGGAGTGATTTCCAGCGACTGGTTCGCAGGAGGAGAAAAACGACCGAAGGCTGGCCCTAAAATTCAGGCTCCAGCGGCGGGCGGGGCTTGAACTTCTTCGCCAGCGCCAGCGCGGCGTCGAGCTTCCCGACGCCCTGAGTGCAGGTTGAGTGACTCAGGCTCGCCGCCGCCACGCAGACAGCGGTGAGCAGACACTTCTGAAGATCCCAGCCCTCGTGCAGTCCGTAGAGGACTCCGGAGCAGAACGCGTCCCCTGCCCCGGCGCTGCCCGCGATGTATTTTTGAGGAAGGTTGAGGGAGGACTGCCAGGAGTCCTTGCCGTCGCGGGTGCGGGCAAAACCGCCCTCGGGAAAATGAATGACGACGAGTTCCTTCACTCCGTATTGCAGCAGCGCGCCGGCGGCGTGGCGGAGGGAGACGGTGTCCAGCTTGCCGTCGGCCTTGCGGATCTTGAAACCGGTGGTCTTGCCCGCCTCGAGTTCGTTCAGGATGCAATAGTCCACGTGCTTCAGCGCGGGAATGACGATCTTCGAAAAGCGGTCGCTGTCCTCGCTGACCGTGTCCATGCTGGTCTTGAGCCCGGCACCCTGCGCGGCGGCGAGAAGCGCGGCGGCCTTGGTGCCAAATTTCTTGTCCTCCTTGTCCAATGCATCCAGCAGGAGCAGATACCCAAGGTGGAATATCTTCGCCTTGGTCCTGGTGAAGTCGACGTCCTTGCCGTCCCAGAGCGCGTTTGCGCCACGGCAGTGAAAGAAGGTGCGCACGCCACCGTTGGTTTCGGTCATCACGTCGGTGTAGGACGTGGGGGCGTCGGCCGTGCTGCGGATGAACCGCGTGTCAATCTTCTGCCGCTTGCAGTCTTCGAGTATCTGGTTGCCCAGCGCATCCTTGCCCACGAGGCCCGCTCCGAGGAGGGGGAAGGGCGCACCCAGACGGGCCAGATCCACGAGCACATTGTAAGGCGCTCCACCGGTGCCCTCCGCCTGGCTGCTGATGTTGGCGAGCCGCTCACGTTGCGGATACACGTCAATCATCTTGACCTGGTCAACTATCCAATTGCCGCCACCGAGCACGCCGCTGCGGTTGGAACCGGGTTTCGCTTTCATGGTCACGGGCTGATACTTTGTGGGCGCTCGCAGGAGCGCAAGATGGGCGCAGCCTAGCGGAATGCCCGGTGGTTTGTCTGCAAGAATTTGACCCGCCAGCGCGGCTCTACTTCCGCTTTCCACCCTTGCCGCCGGGCCCGTTTTCCTTGATGGGCCAGTCCGGCGAATCGGTGCGGGCCGAGACAAACAGCTCCTTCGCCCGGGCGACCCGCTCCGGCTGCTCGGTGGCCAGATTCCGGGTCTCACCGGGATCGCTCGTCACATCGTAAAGCTCCACCGGCGCATCCAGCCGGCCGAGGCGGATGGCCTTCCAGCGGTTGTCCATCAGCACGGCCTGGTTGAAGCCGCGCTCGTGAAACTCCCAATACAGGTGCTTGTGCTGCGCCTGCTTCCCCGGCTGGCCGAGCAGCGTGGGCAGCAAGCTCACGCCGTCCGTCTGCACGGGAGCCTTGGCCCCCGACACCTCGCCCGCGGTGGCGAGAACATCCGCGAACCAGCCGACCTGCGGCGAGACCACGCCGGGCTTGATCCGGCCCGGCCAGCGCACGATGAACGGCACGCGGATGCCGCCGTCGGTGAGGCTGCGCTTCATGCCGCGCAGCGGCCCGGCGGGCTGGAACAGCTCCGGCGTGTGCCCGCCCTCGTTGTGCGGGCCGTTGTCGCTGCTGAAGCAGACCAGCGTCTGCTCATCGAGCTTGAGCCGCTTGAGCAGATCGAAGAGCCGCCCGATGTCCCGGTCCATGCGTGTGATCATCGCGGCCTGCCCCTTGTTCTGCGGCGACCAGTCCTTGTCTGCGTAGATGCCGAAGTCCGGGACTTCCTGTCCGTTCTTCAAGTCACGGCCCGCCTCGTTGTTCGCGTGCGGCGTGGTGAACGCGAGGTAGAGAAAGAACGGACGGTCCTTCTGCTGCTCCACCCACTTCAGCGAGTCCGCGGCCAGCAGGTCGTGCGAATACTCCACCTTCTCGCTCGCGTAGCCGACGCCGAAACGACGCGCAATGGGATTGTCCGCACTGCCCGGCCCGACCTTGTTGCGCAACTTCACCTGCTCCTCTCCGCGCATCAGGAAGTCCGGGTAGTAATTGTGCGCGTGGTGCTGGTTCGCGTAGCCGAAGAAGTAGTCGAAGCCCTGACGCGTCGGCAGCCCGATCGCCGCCTCGCCCTCGTCGCCCAGGCCCCACTTGCCGATGAGCCCCGTCGTGTAACCGGCGTCCTTGAGCACCTTCGCCACCGTCACGTCGCCGGGGCGCAGAGACTGGGCGAGCGGATTGGCCGTGCCCGCATTGCCGCGCACGCGCGTGTGGCCGGTGTG
>JBAYGL010000461.1:0-4324 GCA_041666725.1 Limisphaerales bacterium | reverse complement strand
GGTTCCGCCAACCGTGACGGCAAAGAAGTTTCACAATGGTCGTTTCAATTATGTCATGTGTGACGGCCATGTGGATCTCCTCCGCCCCGACAAGACGCTCGGGCCGACAAACACAGCCGCAGGCAAACAAACGGGCATGTGGACGATTCTGGCGGGCGACTAGCCGCCGGGTCTTTCCATCCCTGCGGTCCGTTCCTTTTGTCAAAGCAGCCGTAGTCGCAGGCTTCAGTCTGCGCGTCCTGTTCTGCGGTTTGCTTTAACCCCTTCGATCTACGCAATCGCGATTCGCAACGTGAAGGTTCCAGGACGTTGGGCGGATTGACGGGCTGCGCGCGCATCATCACACCCACGAAAATCCTGCGTCAGACGCCGCAACGCGCCTGGAAGCATGACACATCTCCCGGAATCTTGACATCGATCAACAATCGGTTTACCACACGCCCTCACCAGCACATTGCGACATATGAAATCAGTCACGCTCCTCTCCTGCCTGTTTGTCTGCGCCTCCCTGCTGTCTGCCTGCGGAAAGAAAGACGAGGGAGCGCCGACCGTTGCCGCGAGCCCGGAGAAGAAAGTGAAGAAGGCAAAGTCCGAAAGCTCCGCTCCAGCTTCAGCCCCGGCTCCCGCAGCCGACGCCTCCACCCCGGAACGTCAGATGTCGCAGTTGGATGCCTTGAATCTGATGGTGGACCAGTTTGGCGGCTATTACGGCCGGACGCCCCACAAGCTCGAGGAGTTGGTGGAGAAGCGTCTTATTCCACGCCTGCCCGAACCCACACCCGGAAAACGCTTTGAGTTGGTTACAGACAAGAAAACCAGGACGGCCCGCGTCATAGAGGTTCCCAACTGATTGCAGCAACGACCGTTTTATGAACACCAAGCCCATGTTTCCAGTGCGCCAGGCTGCGTTTACCCTCATTGAACTACTTGTCGTCATCGCCATCATTGCGATTCTGGCCGGCATGCTATTGCCGGCGTTGTCCATGGCCAAATCCAGGACCAAGGCATCCACTTGCGGCAGCAACCTGAAACAGGTCGGCACCGCCATGCAGATGTATCTCACCGATGAAGACGGAAAAGTCCCTTACGCGATGGTTCGCATGGGGTCGTGGAATCCTGACATCTCGTGGGACGACTTGTTGAATCCCTACTTGGGAGGCAATTACTCGGCGGGCCTCATCGCGAGTGCCGGACCTTCAGGCCCCGCTTCTGGAGGAATAGATTACACAATCAAAGCGCTCCAATGCCCTTCCGACAAGGTTCCCATGCCGGCCTATGCTGTGGCCCGCTGGAAGAAGAGCTACGCCATTGCAGGGCACAACATGGGCACCACTCCTGTCGGTGGCGTGGGTCCAACCGCGTCTGACTGGCCTCCCAGCTCCGAGAATGCCACGGGCATCGGGTTGAAATGGGACAACTACCCAGGATCTTCGGTGACTGCCGCCAAATGGAACCTGGCTGACCCCATCACCACGGGAACATGGCCTAAAAACCAGACCTGCCTGCGAGAAGGGAACCTCAGCGATCCCGTGGGAACGATTGCCGTCACCGAAAACATCAACTCCGCCAATATCGGCGGCTGCAACGACTCACCGTATGTTTTGGCGGCGAATGGACACTTCGGCGTCACGGCGAGCACGGCGCCTACGATAGCAATGGTGGGTGGAACCATGACTTACCAGAAGTATCACAACAACAGGTTCAACTACGTGATGTGTGACGGCCATGTGGACCTCCTCCGCCCCGACAAGACGCTGGGCTCCGGCACCGACATTCGGGTCCAGACGGGGATGTGGACCATCAAGGCCGGCGACTAGCCGCCGGGATATTCCATCCCTGCGGTCCGTTCCCTTTGTCAAAGCAGCCGTAGTCGCAGGCTTCAGCCTGCGCGTCGTGTCCGGCAGTTTGCTTTCACCCCTTGGATCGACGCAGTCGGGATTCGCAACGTGAAGGGTGCGGCTGTGTTGGGTTCTCATACCATTTCGGAATGGAAACCGGTGGAATCAGTGGCGGTCCACGATGCGCCTTGCCCCCCCCCTCTCCCTTCATCGGATGAGGGGAGAGGGACGGGGTGAGGGGTTGAATGCGCCGGCGTTGGTGACCACACCCCTCATCCGGCCTGCGGCCACCTTCTCCCCTCCTCCGAGGAAGGGAGAAGGCACGCGGCGTGGGGTGCGGTTCGCATTCCACCGGCTTGCACTGGGAATTGGTATCACGTTCACGCCGCACTGCCAGTCCTGCCTTCCTCAGCAGTTCACCCTGCCGTGAGTGCCGCCCGGGCGTCGTCCGCAGTGCCGGTCTTCTCCATGAAGTATTCGTAGCCGCCCGCGTAGGGCGTGACCTGGCCGGCGTTGACGTGCAGCACCTTGGTCGCAAGGTGGCGGATGAAATGCACGTCATGCGAGATGAACACCAGCGTGCCTTCATAACGCTCCAATGCCAGCGTGAGCGACTCGACGGTGTGGATGTCCAGGTGCGTGGTCGGCTCGTCCATCAGCAGGAGGTTCGGCGGATCGACGAGGAACTTCACCAGGTTGAGCCGGCTCTTCTCTCCGCCGCTCAGGATCGCGGTCTTCTTGAAGATGTCGTCCTTGCGGAACATGAAGGAGCCGAGGACGCCGCGAGCCTCGTCCTCGCGCATGGCCGGTGCACTGGCCAGGACTTCGTCGAGGACCGTTTTCTCCGGGTCGAGGGTGTCTGCGCGATGCTGGCTGAAGTAGCCGATCTTGGCGTTGTGCCCCAGGTCGCGCCCGCCCTTTTGAAACTCGACCACGCCCGCCAGGATTTTCAGCAGCGTGGACTTTCCCGCGCCGTTGGGCCCGACGAGCACGGTGCGTTCGCCGCGCTCAATCGTCAGGTCGAGGCCGCGATAAACCTGCGTGGCCCCGTAGGCCATGTGGATGCCTTCGAGCGACACGGCGCGCTGCCCGCCGCGCGGCGGGGGCGGGATTTGGAAGCGGAACGGCTTGCGCGGGGCCATCGGCTTCTCGATCTGCTCCATGCGCTCGATCTGCTTGAGCTTGCTCATGGCCTGCGAGGCCTTGGACGGCACGGCACGGAAGCGGTCGGCAAATTCCTGGAGCGCGGCAATTTCCTTCTGCTGGTTTTTCCAGGCGGCGAGCTGCTGCTCGTAGCGTTCCTCGCGCTGGCGCAGGTAGTCCGAGTAGTTGCCGGGGTAGTCAATGAGCTTGCGCTCCGAGATTTCATGCACCTGCGTGACCACCTCGTCCATGAACTGGCGGTCGTGCGAGATCAGCAAAAGAGCTCCGGAATAGTTCTTCAGGTAGTTTTGCAGCCAGAGCAGCGACAGCAGGTCAAGGTGGTTCGTCGGCTCGTCCAGCAGCAGGAGGTCCGGCGACATGACCAGCAGCCGCGCCAGTCGCGCGCGCATGATCCAGCCGCCGCTCATCTCCCGGGCCTTCCGGTCGAAGTCCGTGTCGCGAAAGCCCAGCCCGCGCAACATCTTCTTCGCCTTCGTCTCGACCTGCGGGTCGTTCAACGCATCGTGCTTCGCGTGCGTTTCCAGATACTCGGGGCTGGCGACGTCGCCCGCCGCCTCCATCTCGTGGAGCCGCCTTTCAAGCCGCGGCAGTTCGTCCACGCGGCCCGTGGCCACGTCCAGAATGGTCTCCTCACCGTGCGCCTCGGCCTCCTGCGGAAGGTGGCCGACCATGGTCCATTCATCACGCGCCACCGTGCCGGAGTCCGGCTCCTTCTGCTTGAGGATGATGGAAAACAGCGTGGTCTTGCCTGCGCCATTCGGACCGACCAGCGCAACGCGGTCGCCGTAATTCACCCCGAACGACGCGTTCTCGAACAGCACGCGCCCACCCAGGGTCATCTTCAAATCTCGTATCGTGAGCATCAAATATCCGTGATCACTGACGGGGGCTGCGCCTTGCGGAGTGCATTGAACCCTGTCTGCGACGACGAGCGGCAGAGGCTAGGCCAGGATCGCCCGGCGTCAATGGCCCATTTGGGCAGGGGGAAGGCGGGCGCATTTGCGCCCCTGGCCTCGGAGATGCGGCGCTGACGCCGCAGAAGGCTGCGAGAGAACGAAGCGCCCCGGAAAATACGGGCGGCTTGTGCGCCACCATCCTGCCGCGGCGTCAACGCCGCCTTCGGGGCGGCAACGGTGTTGGCCCGCAAGCTGCAAATTGTTTTCTAAGAGCCTGTCTGAAAATTGGGCGGGGTCCTGCGGCGAGGGGTTTTGGTGGTGGCCAAGGCGGCGACGGCGGAGCATCCCCGCAGCGGGCTGTGACGCCCGAGCCAACGCAGGCCACCGGCAAAAGACCCGCCGCCCGGAGGGTTTTCAGGGAAAAGG
>JBAYGL010000460.1:0-4345 GCA_041666725.1 Limisphaerales bacterium | reverse complement strand
CCCGATGCCTGCTGCCGCCCATCAGCTCCTGCGCGAACTCATCGCGCTGCCCAGCGTGAACCCCGCGTTCCTGCCCGGCCGCGAGGATCTCACGGGCGAGCAGCGCGTCGCGGACTTCCTCGCCTTCACCGCCGACCGCGCCGGGCTGGAGCTGGAGTGGCAGAAAGTTTTTCCCGGTCGTTCCAACCTGCTCATCCGCCTCACGCCAGCGGGGGGCAGGGCTCGGCGCCGCATTCTGCTCGCGCCGCACATGGACACCGTGGGCGTGGACGGCGATGCCCGGTTCAAGCCCGTCAAAAAGGCAGGCCGCCTGCATGGACGCGGCGCTTGCGACACCAAGGGCAGCGTCGCCGCCCATCTCGCCGCGCTGCTCGAACTCGCGGCCAGCGGGGCGCGGCCGCGTGAGACGGAGATCATTCTCGCGGCCCTCGTGGACGAGGAGAACAACCAGAGCGGCAGCCGGGCGCTGGTCCTAAAATCGCCTGCCCTGGCGGCCGACCTCGCCATCGTCGGCGAGCCGACGCGGCTCAAGGTCATCACCGCGCACAAGGGCGATCTCTGGCTGCGCATCACCACCCACGGCAGGTCCGCCCACGGCTCCAAGCCGCACCTCGGCAAAAACGCCGTCCACGCGATGGCCCGTGTGGTGGAGGAACTGGAGACGAACTACGCCGCCACCTTGAAGCGCCGCACGCACCCGCTGCTCGGCCACGCGACCGTGAACGTCGGCACCATCGCGGGCGGCAGGCAGCCGAACATCGTGCCGGACCGCTGCGAAATCTCGGTTGACCGCCGCACCCTGCCCGGCGAGTCGGATGCCGGGGTTCTTGCCGAATTGCGCTCCCTCCTCCGGCGGCTGGGTGTGAGCGCGGAGCTGGCTGACACCAAGAATGCGCCGTGTCCGGCGCTGGAGACGGATCCCAATCTTCCGCTTGTCCGTCAGCTCGCCCGCTGCGCCGGACAGCGTCGTGCGCAGGGCGTGGATTACTTCTCCGACGCGGCGGTGCTGGCCAGCGGCGGCATCCCCAGCGTGCTGTTCGGTCCCGGCGACATCGCGCAGGCGCATACGGCGGACGAGTGGATTGAACTCGCACAGCTCGAACGCGCGACGCGCCTGCTGGTCAAATTCCTGCGTGACCAGCCATGAACCACCCCGTAGTCGCAACCTTTAGGTTGCGAATCGCCTTCTCCGACGCTGCCCGGATGCGCAACCTGAAGGTTGCGACTACGGCTTCAATCCCGCCCTCGCGCCACGCATGAGCGTCCCGCTTGTCACCGTCATCATCCCGACGCGGCCGGGTGACGATCAGCCGCTGGCACTGGCCACGGCGCGCAATCTGGACCATCCGGCTGACCGCCTCGAAATCATCGTCGCCCGCGGCAGGCAGCCATCCGTGCAGCGCAACACCGCGCTCCGCGCCGCGAAGGGTGATCTGATTTACTTCCTCGACGACGACTCGCTTCCGCCGCCGGACAACCTGCGTCGCTCGCTCGCGCACTTCTCCGATGGGAAGGTCGTGATGGTCGGCGGGCCGAACGTGTGTCCGGCGGATGCGCCGCCGCTGGAGCAGGCCTTCGCCACCGTGATGGGCACGTGGCTTGCCTTTGGACCGAGCCGTGCGCGCTACACGCCGGTGGGCAGCGTGCGGGCAAGCGGGGAGAAGGAATTGATCCTCTGCAATCTCATGGGCCGGCGCGAAGCACTGCTGGCGGCGGGCGGCTTCGATGAAGCGCTCTATCCCAACGAGGAAAACGCGCTGATGGACGAGTTGCAGCGGCGCGGTGGCGTGCTGCTCTACGACCCGGAGTTCATCGTCCACCGCCGGCCGCGCCGCACTCTGGGCGCGTTCTGCAAGATGCTGATGAACTACGGGCGCGGGCGCGCGGAGCAGTTCCGGCTGCATCCCACGCCCGGCTCCGCGCCGAACTTCGTGCCGCCGCTTTTCCTGCTCTACATCGTGCTCGCGCCGCTTCTGCCGACGTTGCTGCTCTGGCCCCTGGCGCTTTATGCCGTCACGGTGCTCGGGCAGACGCTGGCGGCGAGTTCGCACTGCATGTTCAGCGCAGTCCGGGTCGCGCCCCTGATTCCCGCCGCGCACGTCTTCTACGGGCTTGGCTTTTGGAAGGGCCTTTTCACCCGCCCTCAACCCAGGCCGCCGGAGCAGGTTGGCGTCACGCTCGAAACCATCTCCCCCGCATGAGCGCCGACTCAGGCAAACACTTCTTCAGGCAGGCCGGCTGGATGCTTGCGGCAAACCTCGGCTGCGGCGTGTTCATGTTTGCGGTGCATCCCATCGCATCGAAGATGGAGGCGGCGGAATACGGTGTCTTTCAGACGCTGCTGAAAGTCTTCCTGCTGCTGGGCGTGCCGGCGGCGGGGTTGCAGGCGGTGTTCGCACTGCAAACCGCGACGGCGAAGGAGCCGGCGGCGCAGGCGGACCTCGCGGCGGCGGTGCGGATACTGCTCCGCGCGATGTGCCTCCTGTGGCTGGCGATGCTCACGGTGGGATTGGCCGGGAGCGAGGCCATTTGCGCGACGCTCAAGATCGGCAATCCGGACGCGCTTCTGGCGACGCTGGGACTGGGGTTGACCATGCTGTGGCTGCCCATCCTGCGGGGGGTGCTGCAAGGGCGTCAGGATTTCGCCGGGCTGGGCTGGACGCTGATGATTGATGGCTTCGGCCGCTTCAGCATGGTGGTGGTGCTGGTGATTCTGCTGCACGGGCAGGCGGCCAGCGCGTTGTCCGCGTCGTTGTTCAGCCAGTTCGCCGCCGTGGTGCTGGCGTGGCACGCGACGCGCGAGGTGAGGGCGGTGCCCGGCGGGACGTTCGCGTGGCGTCCGTGGCTGGCGCGCGTGCTGCCGCTCACGCTGGGCCTGGGTGCGGTGACGTTCATCTCCGCGGCGGACATGGTCTTTGTGCAGAGCCAGTTCGACCGGGAGCTGACGCGGCTTTACGGGGCGGGGGTGATCGTCGGCTTTGGTCTGAGCCAGTTCACGCTGCCCATTGCGGCGGTCATGTTTCCAAAGATCGCCGGCGGCGGCCAGGACGCCGCGCTGCGTCACACGCTGACAGGCACGGCGTTGATGGGCGGGGCTGTGGCGGCGGTGTGCTCGCTGCTGCCGACGTTGCCGCTGCGCGTCGTGTATTTTCGAAACCCGGAGGAATTTCTTCCGGCCGCGCCGCTGGTGCCGTGGTTTGCGTGGAGCATCCTGTTCCTCGTGCTGGCCAACGTGCTCGTGCAAAACCTCCTGGCGAGGGAGCGCTTCGCCATCGTGCCATGGCTGGTGCTGATCGCGGCGGGTTTCGCGGGCGGGCTGTGGCGTATCCAGCCGGGGCTTGCCGGGATGGAGCCGCTGGCGGCCTTCCGGCTCGTGGTGCAGGTGCTCGGGGCGGCGTGCGTCACGCTGCTGGGGACGGCGGTCTGGTTCACCTGGGGAAGTTCAAAGTTTCAAGTTCAAGGTTCAAAGTCGGTTCCTTGAACCCGCATCCGGTGCCGGTGCCGGGAGCGGACTTTGAACTTTGAACTTTGAACTCGGAACTTTGAACTTACTTCCGCCTCACCGTTGGCGCGCGGAGCATTCGGTAGAGCCAGTCGCCCACCCAGCGCAGCGGTTGCAGACGCGAATAGAGCGGTGAATAGACCAGCCGCAGCCGCACGGTGGAGAAGAACATGATGGCCGAGGAACGGAAGAGCGAGCTGGTGACCTTGCTGCCGAGCTTGTCCGTCCACTCGGTTGGCAGTTCGAGCACCTTGAAGCCGGCATGCGTGAGCGAGTAGAGCAGGTTCACGTCGAAGGCGAGATCGGCGATGCGAAGATGGCCGTGGATGGCCTCGACGGCCTGACGGTGTGCGATTTTCGCCGGGCACTGGGTGTCCTTGATGTCCATCCAGAACAGGCCCTGCACAATGGCGTGGAAACAGCGGCTGGTGAAACGGCGGAACCACGGCTGGGCCTGGTGCAGCACCGCGCCTTCGAGCCAGCGCGAGCCGATGACGCAGTCGGCCCAGGCCGTGTGGCCGATCAGCCGGTGGAAGGCGGACGGCGGTGTCGCGCCGTCGGCGTCCACGTAGCCGATGAGGTCCACCTTGGGCGCGTGGCGCAGGCCCTCGATGAGCGCGCCGCCCTTGCCGATGGGTGCGGGGAAATTCTCGACCTGCACCTCGGGGAAATCTTTCGCAACGCGTTGCACCACGGCGAGGGTGTTGTCACGGCAGCCGTTGAGGACGACGAGGATTTCAAAGCGCCCCGGGTAGTTTGCGCGGAAATACGCGGCATACTCGCGGAGGGTCGGCTCGATGCGTTCCTCCTCGTTGTAGGCCGGAATCAACAGCAGCACGCTTG
>JBAYGL010000459.1:0-4355 GCA_041666725.1 Limisphaerales bacterium | reverse complement strand
CTCCCACGACCCAAACACCCGGCGCGCCACCGGGCAGGATTGGGAAATCCCGGAGCGAACCCTCGCCGAGCTGCGCACACTGGATGCCGGCTCGTGGAAGGGGCAGCAGTGGAAGGACGAGCGGCTTCCCTCGCTGGACGACGTGCTGGCCCTCCTTCCCGACGACCGGCGGCTCGTCATCGAAATCAAATGCGGCGTCGAAGCGTTGCCCGAATTGCAGCGCGTGGTGAAGGCGTCGGGCAAACGCGGCGCGCAGCTCGTCCTCATCAGCTTCCACTACGATGTCTGCGTTCTGGCGCAAAAACTGTTCCCTAAAATTCCCGTGCTGCTGCTGGCCAGCTTCAGGCGGAACTGGGTCAGCGGCATCTGGACGCCCAGGCCGGTGGAATTGCTCCGCAAGGCCGGGGCCGCCGGACTGGCGGGCGTCAACCTCAGCAGCAAAGGCCCGCTCAACGCCGCCCTCTTGAAGAAGGCCCACGCCGCCGGACTGAAGCTCTACGTCTGGACCGTGGACAGCGTGCGCGTGGCGCGAAAACTCCGCGCCGCCGGGGTTGATGGCATCACCACCAACCGTCCGGGCTGGCTCCGCGAGCAGTTGCAGTAGGCCGACGCGCCTGCCCTGACGCGCCGGCTGATGCGCCATCAATCCAGCAGCTTCTCGCCGCGCGTGTATTTCTTCACCGCGTCGCGGTCGAGCGTCAGGCCCAGGCCGGGCTTGGTGGGAATTGCGAGCATCCCGTCCGCGTCGAGATGCCAGCCGCCGGCGGTGATTTCGTCAATGAACGGCGAGCCGGTCAGATACTCGACGAACTCGGTGCCAGGGAAGGCGGACGCGAGGTGCAGGTCCGCCGCAAGGCCGACCGTCGTGTTCCATCCGTGCGGGATGAAGCGCACGCCGTGCTCCTGGGCCATCCACGCGATGCGCCGCTCCTCGCTGATGCCGCCGACCTTCGTCACGTCGGGCTGCACGATGTCGAACGCGCGCGCCTCCAGCCACGGCTGGAACGCCTGCCGCCGCGTGAGCACCTCGCCGCCGGAGATGGCCACGGGCGAGTGTTCGCGAAGTTTTGCGTAGTCTTCGAGCGCGTCGGGGTTGAGCGCCTCCTCGAACCAGAACACATCGTGGTCCGCGAGCATCTTGGAGGTGTTCAGCGCCCACTTGTAGCCGTTGGTCCAGTGGGCGTCGCTGCCGCCGGCGTCCACCATGAGCTTCGCGTCCGGTCCGACGGCCTCGCGCGCGGCGCGGACGATGGCCTCGTCGGTCGCGGCGTTGCGGCGGCCAAACGGCCCCCAGCCGATCTTGAACGCGCGGAAGCCCTGCGCCTTCACGCGGAGCAGGTGGTCGCGCAATTTCTCCGGCTCATCCATGAGCAGCGACGCGTAAGGCTGCACGCGCTCGCGATAGCGTCCGCCGAGCAGGCGGCCGACCGGCTGGCCCGTGGCCTGGCCGAGCAAATCCCACAGCGCGATGTCAATGCCGCTGATCGCGTGCGTGACGGAGCCGCCGCGCCCGATCCAGAACATGTGCTGGTGCAGCTTCTCGCTCACGCGCTCCGGCTCCAGCGCATTCTCGCCGCGGTAGAGCGGCTCCAGCATGGCCAGCGCGGCGCGCACGAGCGCATCGCTCGTGAAGACGCTGCCCAGGCCGACCAGGCCTTCGTCCGTGTGGACGGCGATGAGCGTGTGAACACAATCTTCGGGGCGGAGCTCATTGCTCCAGCCGCCTTCGGGGGTGGCGCCGCGCAGTCCTGCGCAGCGAATTTCGCGGATCTTCATTTGGGTTGGGTCTGCTGGTAACGAGCCCGCTGGAAAAACTTCACCTGCGGCGTGAACTTCACGTCGGGGTCCAGCGGGAAAATCGGACGCGCACAGCGCGTGTGGCCGAGGGTGCGGAGGTTCGCGCTCGTGGAGCCGGGGGCATCCACGTCCACGTAGCGGGCCGCCCAGGCCTTGAACATGTGCGGCTCGCAATGCGGGGACTTGACCACCACCGCACCGAAGTGCCGCGGGTCGAGACCGTGTGCGAGGAACAGCGCCCGGTCATACAGGCTCACCGGGCGGCTCGTGATGACGAGCGTGAAGTTGCCGGCCTGCACCACCGCCGTCGGGCCCGCCTGCCAGAGTTCGCGCGTCGTCTCGCTGTGGAACCGGCCGTCGGACAGCATCCGCACGCGCCCCTCGACGGGCAGCGGCTTGAAGCGCGCCTTGTCCAGGGCGCCGCCAACCGTTGTCCTCACCGGATTGCCCACGCCCGCAGCAAAAGCCGCCTCCACCGCGCCCGGGTCAACCAGGGGAATCAGCGCGGTGCCCTGATAGCCGGCCTCGGTCAACGCGCGCAGGACGGCGTTGCTGTCACCCGACGCGCCGGAACTCGTCGCATCCGCCGCATCCACCAGCACCACGGTGCCGGACGGGTTCTCCTTCGTGATGCGGGCCGCGTCGGCCAGGCTCGTCAGCGGCACCTGCATTTTCTCGTGGTGCTCCCAAAACAAATTCGCAATGCGCAGCGCCTCGCGCTCCGCACGCGCCGGATCATTGTCCGTCACCACAAAGCTGTTCGAAGCCAGCGCCGGCACGTCCGTGAACGGGTTGCCCCACATCATCGCCGCCGAGAGGCCGCCCGGGCTCTGCTCAAGCGTCTTCGCCACCTTCACCGCATGGCGGATCAGGCCGATCTCGGTGATCAGCTCATCGCCGCGCACCAGCGCCGGCACCGCGACCTTCGCCGTCACCGGCTTCACCTCGCCGGACAGGATGCGCAGCAGCAGCTTTGCCGCGCGCTCGCCCGTGCTGAAAAAATCCACGTGCGGATACGTGTGGAACGCCACCGCCGCGTCGCTGTGCTCCAGCATCCGGTCGGTCAGGATGCCGTGCAGATCAAGCGAGATGACGACGGGCACCTGTTCGCCCAAAATCTTGCGCACCTCCGCCAGCAGCCATCCCTCGGGATCGCCTTCGCTCTGCGTGGCCATCGCGCCGTGCAGGGAAAAGTAAACGCCGTCCACGGACGGAGCCGCCTTGACGCAGGCCAGCAGCTCGCCGGCGATGCGCTGGAAGGCCGTGTCCGCCAGCGTGCCGCCCGAGGTGATGAAGATCGCGCTGCCGGCCGGCACCAGCTCCACTCCGGGCGTCGCGTCGAACACGCTGACCGCCCCGCCGACTTCATTGCGCACCCTGCGGTGGTATTGGAGGATTTCGTCCCCCCGGCGGATGGCGAAGTCCTCATAGCCGCTCAACACCGGGTTGAACGTTGAGACCTCCTGTTTGCATTCGAGGATCAGGATGCGTGGCATGAGCTGAGGGGTGGAGACGGATTTATGGGATCAGAGCCGGCTGACAAAGGTCTTCAAACGGGGTTAGTGACCTGCCATTTCGGTCAGGAGCTTCAACGCAGTTTCCACAAGCATCTCGCCGCCGCCCTCCGCGCAGCGGGCGCTGATGTCCTCATAAATCCCTTCGGAATACGCGCTGCGGTTGGGGATGTAGCCGATGCTGCCGTTGGAAAGCTCGGCGATGAACGTGTGCTTGAAGGGCGAGGCCTTCTTCAACGCAAGTCCCAGCTCCACGAACATCTCGCCGGGCAGCGCGACGATGGCGAGGCCGTCGCTGATCGCTACGGCCTGCACCTCGACTTCAAGCGGGATGTCCTTCTTTGCCACCGTCTCCAGAATGCACACGGCCCGGGCCATGGTTGGGATCGAGAGCTTGCCGCCAGCCATGCGACGGGCAATGTCCCGCGCCTCGGCCGCCTCCGCGTCGGAAACCTTGCGCCGGGGCAGCGTGACCATGGCCGAACGCACGCGCGGCGGGAACGTTTTCTGCGGCTCGAGATTCGGCAGCCCCCGGAACACGGCGGCGGCGAGCACGGTGCCCACGCGTTCGCCATCGTTCGGGCCGTGCTGGCTGGCTGCCCATTTCACGTTGACCTGGTTGATGTTTCCGCAGCAGCCGTTGGCGAAGAACGTCAGCATCTCCGGCCCGAAATATTCCGCGAGCCGTTTGGCAAGATAGCCGGGATAGTCAGGCGACCATTTCGCGCCGCCGATCACGGTCGCATGCATGGCGAAGTTCACATACGTGGCGAGGGGTTCAGCCTTCCTGCCGGCGCCCGTCAGATGCCACACGCCCACGTCGGGATCAATCGGCCCGGCGGGGCGCAGGATGTTTTTGCTCAGCTTCGGACCCTGCCAGGAGAAGGTGCCGTCCTTCATCACGAAACGGCGGTTGAAGCTGAGGTTCTCCTCGCGGCCGATGACCGCCGAGGCGTTCGCCGGCGCAAGCTTCGCGTCCGCATCGCCCACCGCCTTGGCGATGAGCGTGGCCAGCCGGGTCATGTAATCCACGACCTGCGTCGT
>JBAYGL010000458.1:0-4355 GCA_041666725.1 Limisphaerales bacterium | reverse complement strand
CGAAACGCCACGACGACGGGAAGCACACGCAGCCGCCAAGCACATGGAAGCGGCCGGTCGCCGCGTCCTGTTTGAGCAGCACGTAATCCGGCTCCCACGCCTCGCCAAGTGCGAGACAGCGGGCGAAGGCGTCTGCGGCTTCTGTCGGAGCGCCGGTCTCCGACCCGGCCTGCTCCCGCGTCTCTTCGCAACGCGCCGGGTCGGAGACCGGCGCTCCGAACGAGCGGGCCAGCGCGATGGCTTCTTCCAGCAACGGCCCGGCTCCGGGCAGCAGCGCGGCGCAGCGGGAAGTGTCGTTCCGCAGCCAGTGGCGGCGTTGCGCGAGCAGGTCGGCGTGGCGTTCGGTCGGGGCGAAGAACGCCTCGGCGCTCCCGGCCTTGAGGCCGAAGCTGTGCTGGTAGTCCGCGTCCGGAAGAACGCCCACCCACGCTGGCGAAGGCCCGGTCACGGCACGCGCAGGACGCGGAAGAAGAGGCGGTTGGTGGCCGCCGGGAAGTTGGTAAAGCTGCCGTTGGTCGTCGTCGGCACCACCGGGTTTCCGGCGCGGAACCAGTTCGTGAAGTCGGTCGTGGCCTGCACTTCGTAGAGTTCGTAGGGCGTGGCGAGCCAGGTCAGGCTGCCGGCCGAAACGGACGTGAAGCGCAGCACGGAGCTTGCGCTCGTCGGGTCGGTGCCGAGACGAAACTCGTTGAGGTTGCTCACGCCGTCGCCGTCAGCGTCGGCGCTGGGATTGATACTCGTGCTCGCGGTTCCGAAGTATTGCGCCACCCAGTCGTCGGGCAGACCGTCGCTGGAGCCGCCGGGGTTTTGGTCCGCCAGCAGGGAAATGATGCGGGCCTCGACGTAGGGCGAACCATTTGTGCCATCTGAAAATCGCACGAAGGCTCGGTCGTAAGCAAAGCCGGAGGCAGGGTCGGTTCGCGCCGCGTTGTAGAAGTCGTTCGGCGTGAATTTTAGCGTGGAGCTTAGGAGCGAGAACGCGCCAGTGCCGGCTGTGGTGCTTGCGAGGCTGACTGTGAGGTTGGTGGTTTGGGCATCATAGCCGCGAAGCTCGATTTGATTGATGCCCGTGATGTTTGGCGCACCGCTGGGCTGCGTTACTATGTCCATCATGCGGGTGTAGCCATACGGCGGCGTATTGTTCGTCGGATAAGCCTGCTGCACCACGGGCGGGTCGTAGCTGCCCAGCGTCGCACCGCGCCCACCGCCGTGGATCTGAAAATACATCATGGCCTGCTTTAGCGTGTTGTCCGGCTCCGAAGGATCTTCACTCGAATGAGCCATGCTCAAGACGTGGCCGATCTCGTGGCAGAGCACCTCCTCGAACGAGCTGAAGGTTTGCAGCGTGGCCTGCGTGTGCTTCATGACGAGGTAGCCGCGCGAAACGGGGAAGAACTCGTTGCCGTTGACGTTGCCCCCCATGCCGCCGTTGGGAAATGTTGGCGAGATGGAGTAAGAATTGCCTCCGACTCCCAGCGTTGAGGAGCCGCTGATGCTGCCGTAGAGGTCGTGCAACTGGAGGCGGATGCGGCCGTCGTTGGTCGAAACGTTGTCCGCCGCAGTGCCGAAGCTGGTGACGCCCGCGAAGGTGAAGCGCAGGCTGGTAACGTTCGCCCACGCGCGGAAGGCGTTGCTCACGGCGTTGAGCGCCTGTGGCTGCGTCAAGCCGGCGGGCAGCGCGTCGGCGTCCACGAGGTATTCGATGGGCTCGCCGCGATCGCCGGCCGTGAAACGACGGGAGACGCCTGACACGTTCGTGGACAGGCCCGGCACGGCAAGCGGGATGAGCAGACCCGCGGCCTGCGCGGTCAGATCGGGACCGGCGGCATCTGGATAGCGACTCTTCGCCGCAGACATCAGGGCGAGCGCGTTGGGGTCGGTCCCCGTGACGCCCGCCGTTTTCATCCCGCCCGCGCGGGCCAGCAGCGGCGCACCGGCGGCTCCGTTGTCCACGAAGAGCGTGCCATCCGCGCGCCAGCCCAGGAGGAAGAGGCGCTCCTCGCCGGTTCGCAGCCGGGGCGCGTCGCTGGAAACCTCCCCTTCTCCGCCGACGCGCCCGCCGCGATGCACCACCGCGAGGGTCGCCGGAAACCTGCCCTTCAGAGACTCGTTCACCTGCAACCATGTGCGCGTATAGATGCCGCCGTCGGCTTCGCTGCGGAAGCTTTCCGAGCCCAGGACGGTCGCGCGGCAGATCGCGGCGGCGTTTTGAACGCGCTCGTCCGGGGTGGCGGGCGCAACGGAAAGGGAGAAGCCGGGAGGAGCAAGGATCAGCTCACACGCCACTGCGAGAGCCAACAGGAATCGCTTCATGATGCGAGGAAGGTGGGCCACGCGGCGCGCCGGCGCAAGAGGGGCGACACGACCGGTGTCCCGCACCCATCCCCCCGGACGCTCCGCCCCGTCAGGCTCTCACTTTCTGCTTTTCACCCCGCGCCGCTTGCCGTTTAGTCCCGCCCTGATTTGAACTGGATTTGAACTCATGAAAATCGTCCTCGCTTACTCCGGCGGCCTCGACACCTCGGTGCTGCTCTCCTGGATCAAAGACACCTACGGCAACGCCGAGATGATCTGCTTCTGCGCCAACATCGGCCAGGAAGACGAACTGAAGGGCCTCAACGCCAAGGCCAAGAAGACCGGTGCTTCCAAGATTTACATCGACGACCTGCAGGAAGAATTCGCCAGCGACTTCATCTACCCGATGCTCCGCGCCGGCGCGATCTACGAGGGGCAATACTTCCTCGGCACCAGCATCGCGCGGCCGCTCATCGCCAAGCGCATGGTCGAGATCGCCAAGGCCGAGAAAGCCGACGCCATCGCCCACGGCGCGACCGGCAAGGGCAACGACCAGGTGCGCTTCGAGCTGACCGCCGCCGCGCTCGCGCCGGAGCTGCAGATCATCGCCCCGTGGCGCGACGAGCGTTACCGGAAGGATTTCCCCGGCCGGCAGCAGATGATTGATTACTGCGCCGCCAAGGGCATCCCCGTGCAGGCCAGCGCCAAGAAGCCCTACTCGATGGACCGCAATCTCCTGCACATTTCCTACGAGGCCGGCATCCTCGAAGACCCGTGGTATGACAGCTTCGATCCCAAGAAGAACCGCGATTACTTCACCACGCTCTCCGTGCTGCCCGAAGACGCGCCGGACAAACCGGAGTATGTCGAACTCGACTTCGTGAAGGGCGACTGCGTGGCGGTGAACGGCAAGAAGATGACGCCCCTCCAGGTCATGAAGACGCTCAACAAGCTCGGCGGCAAACACGGCGTCGGCCGTGTGGACATGGTCGAGAACCGCTTCGTCGGCATGAAGAGCCGCGGCGTGTATGAGACTCCCGGCGGCAGCATCCTGCACTACGCGCATCGCCAGATGGAGAGCCTCACGATGGACCGCGAAGTCATGCACCAGCGCGACGCGTTGATCCCGAAGTATGCCGAGCTGGTTTACAACGGCTTCTGGTATGCACCCGAGCGCCTCGCACTCCAGGCCTACGTCGAGGAGAGCCAGAAGAACGTCACCGGCACCGTCCGCGTGAAGCTCTACAAAGGCGGGCTCTACGTCGCCGGCCGCAAGTCGAAGTTCAGCATGTATAACCCGCACATCGCCACGATGGAGGCCGACCCGACCAAGGCCTACAACCAGGACGACGCCACCGGCTTCATCCGCCTCAACGGCCTGCGCCTGCGCGTGAACTCGACGGTGAACGGGGCGAAGAACATGAAGGCGCTCTGAAGCCGGCATGGCGAAGACGCCGACAACGTGGTCTTTTTTTCCGCAGCGACGCGCTGGTCTTGCTTGTCTGTTGAGGCGGCGGATAAACTGCGTGCGTTACCGCAAAGTGTCTCGGCATGCTCTACGACGACATCCACAGTTGGTTGGGATGGCCTAGCCCGGAACAGGCTTTTACGCCTGAAGGTGCGGGGGCGAAGGTCTATGCCGAATTTGCCAACAAGAAGCTCGTTGGTGCGTTGCGTCAGTCGCACCCAGAGGTCAAAATACGGGTCGGCCTTATCGCTGCGGACCCGAACTCCGACAGCACGGAAGCCCCCCTTGCGCTCGTGTGCGAATTTCCCCGTGCTGCGAGCGATGGCGTTCTCGATCTGGTGCACCGGCTGGCATGGAATCTCTCGCGCACGGCGTTGCTCATCACGCTGGAACCGCACCGTCTCATCGCCTGGAGCTGCCACCAAGACCCGACAAAAGGCGACCAGCGCCGCGTGTGTGAGCTGCCGGAGGTCGCGGGCTTCAAGCCCACCGGCTCGCTTGAGCAGCGGCGGGTGCGCGACCTTTTGCATTGGGTGAACCTCATCACCAACCGCGCCCAGACCGAGCAGCCGAAAAAATTCCCCGCCGATGG
>JBAYGL010000457.1:0-4357 GCA_041666725.1 Limisphaerales bacterium | reverse complement strand
GATTACTCCGGCCGCTCCGTCATCGTCATCGGTCCGGAGCTCAAGCTCCACCAGTGCGGCCTGCCCAAGAAGATGGCGCTCGTGCTGTTCGAGCCGTTCATCATCCGCAAGCTCAAGGAGCGCGGCTACGTCCACACCGTGCGCTCGGCGAAGAAGATGATCGAACGCCAGTCGCCCGAAGTCTGGGACATCCTCGAGGAAGTCACCAAGGGCCACCCGGTGCTCTTGAACCGCGCCCCAACGCTGCACCGCCTCTCGATCCAGGCTTTCGAGCCGACGCTCATCGAAGGCGAGGCCATCCGCATTCATCCGCTCGTCTGCACCGCCTACAACGCGGACTTCGACGGCGACCAGATGGCCGTGCACGTCCCGCTGTCCGTCGAGGCGCAGATGGAAGCGCGCCTGTTGATGATGGCTCCGCTGAACGTCTTCAGCCCGTCGTCCGGCAAGCCCATCATGACGCCGACGCAGGACATCACGCTCGGCTGTTATTACCTCACCGCTGAACCCCGCCTCTCTAAGGAGAAGGACAAGCGGCGTCCGATGCTCTTCGGCTCGAAGGATGAGGTCATCTTCGCCTACAGCGATGGAGGCGTGAAGACCCACGACCGCATCCTCCTTGCGAATCCGGACCTGGGCAAAAAGACGGTCTATGGCTCGGCTGACAAGAAGGTCATCGAGACCACCGTCGGACGCGTGATCTTCTCCGAGATCTGGCCGGAGCCGATGGGCTTCGCGAACATCGTCGTCAACAAGAGCAAGATCGGCGACTTCATCTGGAACTGTTACAAGGCCGCCGGCCACGACAAGACCATCGAGGCGCTTGACCGTCTGAAGGAGCTGGGCTTCCGCGAGGCGACCCGCGCCGGTGTCTCCATCGGCATTGACGACATGATCATTCCTCACGCCAAGAAGGAGGAGATCGACGCCGCGCACAAGCAGATCGCCCAGGTGGACAAGCAGCACCGGGCCGGTGCCATCACCGGTGGCGAGCGCTACAACAAGGTCATCGACATCTGGACCCACTGCACCGACCAGATCGCGAACGTCATGCTCAAGACGTTGCAGGAAAACCAGGGCAAGAAGGAATTCAACCCTGTGTATCTCATGGTGGACTCCGGCGCGCGCGGTAACAAGGCGCAGGTCCGCCAGCTCGCCGGTATTCGCGGCCTCATGGCCAAGCCGTCCGGCGAAATCATCGAGAAGCCGATTCTCTCGAACTTCCGCGAGGGTCTCACGGTCGTCGAATACTTCATGTCCACGCACGGCGCCCGCAAGGGTCTCGCCGACACCGCGCTCAAGACGGCCGACTCCGGCTACATGACGCGCAAGCTCGTGGACGTGGCTCAGGACGTCATCATCCGCATGGTGGATTGCGGCACGACCAACGGCATCTGGGTCTCCGAAATCCGCGAGGGCGAGGAAGTCGTCGTCAAGTTGAGCGAGCGCCTCGTGGGCCGCCATGCGGCCGAGGACATCATCGACCCGACCAGCCCGAAGACCAAGATCGTCAAGGCCAACGACGAGATTGACGAGATCAAGGCCAGGGCCGTCGAGGCCGCCAACGTCGAGCGCGTCAAGATCCGCTCCGTCCTGACCTGCGAGGCCAAGGTCGGCTGCTGCATGCTCTGCTACGGCCGCCACCTCGGCACCGGCCTGACCGTCAGGCTCGGCGAGGCCGTGGGCATCATCGCCGCGCAGTCCATCGGCGAGCCCGGCACGCAGCTCACCATGCGCACGTTCCACCTGGGTGGCACGGCGTCGCAGGTGTTCAAGCAGCCGCAGATCAAGACCAAGGTGGATGCCACCGTCCGCTTCAACGACCTCCGCATCGTTGAACTCGAGGACGGCAATTGCATCGTCCTGAACAAGAACGGCTCGCTCACGCTCATTGCCGAGGACGGCCGCGAGCTGGAGACGCACAACATTGTCATCGGCTCCGTCATCACTGCGCGCAACGGCGGCAAGGTGAAGAAGGGTGACACGTTCGTGCAGTGGGATCCCTACAACGTGCCGATTCTCTCCGAGAAGGCCGGCAACATCGTCTTCAACGACATCATCGAGGGCGTGACGATGAAGCAGGAGCTTGAAGAGTCCACCGGCCAGGAGGCCATGGTCATCATCGAGCACAAGGAAGACCTCCATCCGCAGGTCATCATCGAGGACAAGAACGGCGAGCCGCTGGCGCAATATCCGATTCCCGCCGGCGCGCACATTGTCGTCAACGAGGGCGACCACATCGTCGCCGGCTCATTGCTCGCCAAGACGCCGCGCAAATCCTCGAAGACAAAGGACATCACCGGCGGTCTGCCGCGTGTGGCGGAGTTGTTCGAGGCGCGCCGTCCCAAGGACGCCGCCGAGATCGCGAAGATCGACGGCATCGTGGACTTCGGCGCGAGCGTGCGCGGCAAACGCTGCATCCTCGTGAAGGACGCGAAGACCGGGCTCGAAGAGGAGCACCTCATCGCCATTGGCAAGCACGTCATCGTCTTCAAGGGCGACTTCGTGAAGAAGGGCCAGCAGCTCACCGAAGGCCCCGTGGTGCCGCACGAAATCCTCGACGTCTGCGGCACGCAGGAACTCCAGGAGCATCTCGTCAACGAGATCCAGGAGGTCTATCGCGTGCAGGGCGTGACGATCAACGACAAGCACATCGAGATCATCATCCGGCAGATGCTCCGCAAGGTCCGCATCACCGAGCCGGGCGACACCGTGTTCCTCTGGGGCGAGCAGATCGACAAGATCATCTTCGACGACGAGAATGCACGCGTCGAGAAGATGGGTGGCAAGCCCGCCGAGGGCGCGCCCGTCCTGCTGGGCATCACCAAGGCTTCGCTCGAAACCGAGTCGTTCCTCAGCGCCGCCTCGTTCCAGGACACCACCCGCGTCCTCACGGAGGCCGCCACGATGGGCAAGAGCGACTATCTCCGCGGCTTCAAGGAGAACGTCATCATGGGTCACATCATCCCGGCGGGCACCGGTTTCCCCATGTATCGCAACGCGACTCTCAAGCCGCTGGTTGAGGAACTTCCCGTGGAGGAGGTCCCGCTGGCGGAGGCTTCGGCGACATCGCCGCTGCTCGCTTGAAATTGAAATGTTCCCGTTAACCCAAAAAACAGGTTGCCACGACCACCGCGTTTGCTAAGAATCCGCGCTCCTTTCCCCAAAGCGGGGGCGGGGCGCACAAATTAAGGCTGAAAAGCAATGCCGACCATCAATCAACTCGTCCGTAAAGGCCGTAACAAGATCCGTTACAAGTCCAAATCCCCGGCGCTCGAGGGAGCATCCTTCCGCCGCGGCGTGTGCGTGCAGGTCATGACCCGCACGCCCAAGAAGCCGAACTCCGCGCTCCGGAAGGTCGCGAAGGTCCGGCTCACCAACGGCTACGAAATCATCGCCTACATCCCGGATGAGGGCCACAACCTGCAGGAGCACTCCATCGTGCTGGTGCGCGGCGGCCGTGTGAAGGATCTTCCCGGCGTCCGTTACCACATCGTGCGCGGCACGTTTGACGCCGCAGGCGTCGAGAAGCGCCGCGTCAGCCGTTCCAAATACGGCGTGAAGCGCCCCAAGGCCGCCAAGAAAGCCGCTTAATTCCAAACAGAAAATTCCGCCATGTCTCGTCGCCGCCAAGCCAACAAACGTCAGATCATCCCCGACGGCCGCTTCACCAGCGTCCTCGTCGGCCGCCTCGTCAACACCGTCATGCAGGGCGGCAAGAAGAGCGTCGCCCAGCGCATCGTTTACAGCGCATTCGACTCGCTCGCCGAGAAGGTGCCCGACACGAGCCCGGTGGACATCCTTCAGCGCGCGGTGGACAACGCCAAGCCGCGCCTCGAGGTCAAGCCCCGCCGCGTCGGCGGCGCGACGTATCAGGTGCCGCTGGAGGTTCCCTCGGACCGCCAGGCATCGCTCGCCGTCCGCTGGATCGTCAGCTTTGCCGACTCCCGCAAGGGAGTGCCCATGAGCCAGGCCCTCGCGGCCGAGATCATGGACGCCTATCAGGGGCAGGGTAACGCCATCCGCAAACGTGACGAAGTCCACAAGATGGCGCAGGCCAACAAGGCGTTCGCGCATTTCCGCTGGTAGTTGTTGAAATGTTTTTGACGCCCCGAAGGCGCACACCGTCTCGGGGCGTTTTTGTTGATCCCGCCAATTATTCCGCACATGAGCACTCTCGTTGAAAACAAGGCCGTCAATTCGCCCGACCGCGAATACACGCTGGAACGCACGCGCAACATCGGCATCGCCGCGCACATCGACGCCGGCAAGACCACGACCACCGAGCGCATCCTTTTCTACACCGGCCTGATTCACAAGATCGGCGACGTGGATGATGGCAACACCGTCACCGACT
>JBAYGL010000456.1:0-4372 GCA_041666725.1 Limisphaerales bacterium | reverse complement strand
CGGCCGTCGTGGCGGAAACGCCCGGCTTCACCGTGTTCTCCGTGCGCTGGCCCGTGCTCGACGGCGTGACGGGTGAAGGTTTGTTGCTGGAGCCGAAGTCCGCCGCGCGCGCGCAGATCGTCGCACTGCCGGACGCCGACCAGACGCCGGAGCAGCTTGCGGGCATCGCACCCGGCACGCCTGCAAAGGCCCGGTGGGCGCGCGCACTCGCAGCCGCCGGATGCCGCGTGGTCATCCCCACGCTCATTGACCGGCAGGACGAATGGTCCGGCAGTCCGCGCATCCGCTTCACCAACCAGCCGCACCGCGAATGGATTTACCGGCAGGCCTTCCTGCTGGGCCGCACGGTCATCGGCTACGAAGTGCAGAAGGTGCTGGCGCTCGTGGATTGGTTTGAGGGGGAGCGGTCAGCGGTCAGCGGTCAGCAGTCAGCGAAGGTGCCGACTGTCGTGGCCGGATATGGCGAAGGTGGTTTGCTGGCGCTCCACGCCGCAGCACTCGATCCCCGCATCTCCGCCGCGCTGGTCAGCGGTTATTTCGATTCGCGCCAGGCGCTCTGGAAGGAGCCGATTTACCGGAACGTCTTCGGCCTGCTCCGCGAGTTTGGCGACGCCGAGCTGGCCAGCCTCATCCACCCGCGCACGCTCATCGTGGAGCACAGCCAGTCGCCGACAATCACCGGCCCGCCCGTCGCACGGCCCGGTCGCGCGGGCGGTGCCGCTCCCGGCAAATGGGCCACGCCGGACTTCGCCTCCGTCGAAGCTGAGGTCATGCGTGCGGGCAAGCTCACGGGCAAGCCTCCGGTTTTTGTTCACGGCAGCGAAGGCGCTTCCACCGGGCCCGGCTCCATCGGCGCCCTGGAAGAACTTCTCGAAGCCATCGGCGTGAAAACGCGCATGGACTTCGCCCCGGACGTGTTGCTCACGGACGCGCGAAAGGATTTCTCCGCCGCCGACCGCCAGCGCCGCCAGGTGAAGGAGCTGGAAAACTTCACGCAAAACCTGCTCCGCGTTGCGACCTACGCCCGAGACGAATCCTTCTGGGCGAAAACGAAAACTCCGAACCCCGCCGCGTGGGACGCCGCGCGCAAGCCCTGGCAGAGCAATTTCTGGCACACGGTCAACGGGAAGTTCCCGTCGCCGTCCTTGCCGGCAAACGCGCGCTCAAAGGAAATCCTCAACACCGGCGAACTCACCGGCTACGACGTGACGCTCGACGTGCATCCCGACGTGTTTGCGTGGGGAATCCTCCTGGTGCCCAAAGATATCAAGCCTGGCGAACGCCGGCCCGTCGTCGTCTGCCAGCACGGCCTCGAAGGCGTGCCGATCGACACCGTGACCACCAACCGCGCGGACCGGTCGTGGGCCTACTACAAGGGCTTCGCCACCACGCTGGCCGAGCGCGGCTTCATCGTCTTCGCACCGCACAACCCGTATCGCGGCAAGGACGAGTTCCGCAACCTCCAGCGCCTCGCAAACCCGCTGGGAAAACATCTGTTCTCGATCATCTTCACCCAGCACGAACGCATCCTGGAATGGCTCGGAGCGCAGCCGTTCGTGGATGCGAAGCGCATCGGCTTCTACGGCCTGAGCTACGGCGGCAAGTCCGCCATGCGCATCCCGGCGGCGCTGGACGGGTATTGCCTCTCGATCTGCTCGGGAGACTTCAACGAATGGGTCTGGAAGAATGCGACCGTGGACTGGCGCAGCAGCTACATGTTCACGCCCGAATACGAGATCTTCGAGTGGGACCTCGGCCACACGTTCAACTACGCTGAGATGGGCGCGCTCATCGCCCCGCGCCCCTTCATGGTGGAGCGCGGGCACGATGACGGCGTGGGCATTGACGAGTGGGTCAACTTCGAGTTCGCGAAGGTCCGCCGCTTCTACGACAAGCTCGGCATCGGCGACCTCGTGGAGATCGAGCACTTCAACGGCCCGCACACGATCAACGGCCAGGGGACGTTTGACTTCCTGCACCGGCACTTGAACTGGCCGGCGCGATAAAAACCAGGCGCTGCTCCCGGTTCAAATCGAGCGCCGGAGATGCCGCGACGCTTTGAGCCGGAACGATGCAGTAGGAGCGCGGCATTCATGCCGCAGAAATGTGGAATTCAAAGGAGGTTGACGAACTTTCGAGTCATCCGCGCGAACGAACCAGACGGTTCGGGCGGCAGCCGGCGCAGCTGCAAACGCGAGCCCCGGTTGTGGCGGGCGTTTCTGCGGCATGAATGCCGCGCTCCCGTCGTTTTGACTGCATCGTCCCGGCTAAGTTGAAGATGCGAACGTTGTCACCGTGCAAAAAGGATTGGGATTCGGTTTGCGAGCTGGACTAGGATTTTCGCCGTGAGCAAGCCAACCGACATCCGCTGCACCTCCGCCACGTTGTATTTCCTGCCCGTTCACACGCGCATGCCGCTCAAGTTCGGCGGCGAGACGGTCAGCTACGTCACCTGCGCGCGGGTGCGCGTGACGGTGCGCGACGCCCTGGGCCGCGAGGCCGAGGGCTGGGGCGAGACGCCGCTCTCGGTGACGTGGGTGTGGCCGAGCGCGTTGAGCTACGAGGCGCGCCACGAGGCGATGAAGGAGTTCTGCCGCAAGCTGGCGGCAGCGTGGGCGAAGTTCCCGGCGAGCGGGCATCCCATGGAGGTGGGCTACGACTTCCAGGAGCACGAGCTGCCGGAGCTGCTGAACCAGTTTAACGCGGAACGTAGCCGCCGAGGTCAGGAGGCGGGCTCTCAACTCTCAACTCTCAACCCTCAACAGCCGAGTCCGCCTCCTCACGTCGTCGGCTACGAACCGATGCCCTGGCTCGGCGCGCTGGTCTGCTGCTCGCTCTTCGACATCGCGCTGCATGACGCCTACGGCAACCTGCACGGCGTGCCCATCTACTCGACTTACACCGCGCCGTGGATGACCCGCACGCTGGCCGACTTCCTGACGCCGGCGGCGGGCGCGGATGTGTCGTTCGCGGGCAAGTTCCCGGCGGACTTCTTCGTGGCAAAGCGCCCCGACCGCTTGCGCGCGTGGCATCTCGTCGGCGGCGTGGACCCGATTGACGCCAGCGAGCTGAAGGGCACCGAACCGAACGACGGTTATCCCGTGCTGCTGCGCGACTGGATTCGCCGCGACGGTCTCAAGTGCCTGAAGATCAAACTGCGCGGCAACGACGGAGCGTGGGATTACGAGCGCACTGTGAAGATCGGGCAGATCGCCATTGAGGAAGGCGTCGAGTGGCTCACGGCAGACTTCAACTGCACCGTCCACGCGCCCGCTTACGTGAACGAGATTCTCGACCGCCTGCGCGACGAGCAGCCGCGCGTTTACGGCATGTTGCTCTATGTCGAGCAGCCGTTTCCCTACGAGCTGGAGAAGCACCGCATCGACACGCACAGCGTCAGCGCGCGCAAGCCGCTCTTCCTCGACGAGTCGGCGCACGACTGGAAGCACGTCGCGCTGGGCCGGGAGCTGGGCTGGACCGGCGTGGCGCTCAAGACCTGCAAGACGCAGACCGGCGCGTTGCTCTCGCTCTGCTGGGCCAAGGCCCACGGCATGACGCTCATGGTGCAGGACCTTACGAACCCCATGCTCGCGCAGGTGCCGCACGTCCTGCTGGCCGCACATGCCGGCACCATCATGGGCGTGGAGACGAACGCGATGCAGTTCTACCCCGAGGCTTCGCGACTCGAAGCGACGGTGCATCCCGGCCTCTACCAGCGACGCGGCGGCGAAGTGGATTTGAGCACGCTGGGCGGCAGCGGATTCGGCTACCGGTTGAAGGAAATTCCTGCGCGGCCGGACATGGTCGCAGCATAATGGCACCCCAACGGGGTGCAGGAATATAGCCCAGGGTTGGCAGAGCGCAGCGAAGCCTACCCTGGGTTACAGATCGAGTTGATTTGTGCCCTGAAGGGGCACCGGAACGCTTCGCGAATCCTGGCGCTTCCGCCGCCCTTTCAGGGCGGACAACTACTGTGGTTCGCTTCCCAGGGTAGCGCTGCGCGCAACCCTGGGCTGTATTCCTGTGCCCCGTTGGGGCACGGGCACGGGCGTGAGCACCCATGTTTGGTGTCCCGGCTTCAGCCGGTTCGCCGCCCGCACCACCTGAAGGCGGGACTCCAAACGGCTTTTTCCGAACGCGCAGGCTTCCGCTGCTGTCTCTTGCCGGGTAACATTCACCCGACATGAACACCGGCATCTCCGCCATCAACGAAGAAGTCCAGAAGGCCGCCGCCTTCGTCCCCACGCTCTTTGCCGAGCTGAACAAGGTCGTTGTCGGCCAGAAATACCTCGTCGAGCGCCTCACCATCGGCCTGCTTGCCAACGGCCACGTCCTGCTCGAGGGCGTGCCCGGCCTCGCGAAGACCCTCTCG
>JBAYGL010000455.1:0-4375 GCA_041666725.1 Limisphaerales bacterium | reverse complement strand
CCGTGGAGCGGAGTGCCATCGGTGTAAAGCGCGTCCACATACAGGGAGTAATTGCCGTCCGCCGCGCCCGAGACGTTTTCCGCCCTGCTCCAGCCGCCGAGGACGATCGGCACCGGCTTCGTCTGGTTGAGTTCAATGCCCTGCGTTGCGCCGCTGGCATCGGCTGCTTTCTTGTTCAGGCAGGTCATGCTGCGCGTGCCTCCGTGCTTGGTGGCGAAATCGAGGCTGTAACCGCCTCCCGGATACAGACTCCACAGGCTTGCGCCATTGCCGAAAACGTCGAAGAGCCGCCGGGTCGGCATCGGCGGCGAGAGAGTGATGCTGGCATTTGTTCCCTTGTCCGGGTTGACGGCCACGAGTCCGCGCTCAAAAACGCGGTAATGAACGCCGTTTTCCTCCCGCTCATCGGTCAGAGGTTTGCCAAGCCGGAGACGATACAGCACGGCGGAATCGGGCTGCGACAGCGGCTGTCCGCCGTTCCACACAAACCCCGCCAGCCGCGCGCTGGCGTAGCAGAAGAAAGCGTCTTCACGAATCCCGTAGGGCGTGTGCCCCAGATAACTGAGCGCCTGAATCTGCTTGCCCGCTTTCACGTGGGGTTGCAGGTCCTTGCCCGCCTTGTTCCAGTGCGCCTTCCAGTCGAACCAGCGGTCTTTGCTGACCCAGGTGCAGATGTAGGACTCCAGCATTTCGGCGTCCAGGTGCTTCCAGAACTCCTTCGGCAGCTGCAACGGACTGGCGGAATTGCCCAACACCGCCCCCTCGGGCTGGTATTGCTTGACGATCTCGCGCACGCGCTTGAGCAGCATGGCGAAGGCGTGATTGGCGTCCGAGGTGGTGCCTGAGTGGAGATGCTTGTGCTTGCCGAACTTGGGACCGAAGCATGCCGCGCGGCTGCCAAGGTTGTCCACGAACACGCCGTCCGCACCCAGTTCCATGACGCGTTTGACCCATGCCACCATCGCGTCCTGATACTCCGTCACGTTGGGGCAGGTGGTATACATGTTCTTCGCGTCCTCCGACTCCCAGAACCCGGTGCGCTTCAGGTTGCCCTGCGCATCCACCTCGATGAACTCCGGGTGGTCCTTCAAGTTCACGCCCTCGTAGGTCTGGCTGGCAAACCCCTGATAGAAGGTGACGTAAGGGAAGCAGCGGATGCCCAGCGCGTGACACCGCTGAAAGAACTCGCGGTTGACCGGGCAGTGCGTGATGAACGCGACCTTCGACTGCGCCAGCGAATCCCAGTCGTCAGGGTTGTAGCCGATGGCGTAGGACTCCGAATCCACCAGCCAGTCCGGCGCAGATTCGCCGATGTCCAGCTGCCCCGCCAGCCGTGTGCGCTCCTGCCATTCCTTGGAGGTCTCCGCGAACGCGTTGGACGTAACGACTGAAATGACAAGAAGCAGCGCCAGCAAGTTTGGTTTCATGACTGACAGGAATTTGCCTCCTGAACGCTGCGCGACTCAGAGAGGATTGCCATTGCGTCGAGTTGACCGGGCTTGACTCTACGCCTGCATCGGCAGATGCCAAGCGCGTTTCCGGGCTGTCGCAGTTCCTATTGGCCCGAGCGAACGAAAATCCTCCCAGCTCTGTCCGGTGTCCTCCCTGCCAGAGCGGGCCACTTGATCGTCTCACTCTGCTTTCAATGGCTCTCAGGAAATTCAAGCCCGTCATCTTCCTCGTGTCGTGCCACAGTCGCTTTGTGGAACAGTTTTCGTAAGGGCCAGTGTCAGTGCAGCCGGATGCCCGCAGCATATCACTTCAGCAGCATACTTGCACTTTCACCACAGTCGCTGACACGTATGCCCGATAAAATAACGACACGTTTCGCGCATTCAAGCCCGCGCCCAAAGGTCGCTGTGCAACAGGCCCCATTCGAATTCCCGCCTGCGTTGCCGCCGAAAACCATGTAGTTCCAGCATTACATCCGGCGAAACCAATCGGTCTGTCGGCAACCGGGTCGCAATCCGGAAAAAGGCGTAGGCCAAGGCAATTATTATTCTTGCGCGTAGGCGACGAAAGCCACGGGAAGGCACCTGAAAATCCGCCAACAGCCAGCGTGCTGAGGGAGTGGCCGCAAATGCCAGCGTGGCGATGACTTTGCTCAGCCCTGGTTCTGGAAAGCAATCCAGAAAGAAGTGCGTCACAATCAGGTCGAAATATCCGGCGGTGGGCTTCCATTCGGACACCGAATCGTGAACAAACTTAACACGCTCCGCCGCACCACCCGCCTTTTGCCAGGCAGCGCGGGCACGAGCGAGCATGGCGCTGCTGGTGTCCACGCAGACGAAGTTCGCTGCTGGTAACGCATGCACGCACGTTTCGAGAAAACGCCCTGGCCCTTCGCCGACAAGCAACACCGTGCGGCACTCTTCCACTTCATTCAACCACGCGCGACGGCAGCGGTGCAATTTATCCCCAGCCAAAACAAACTCCAACCAACGGTAGTGCGGGGCCAGCCAGTCAAAGCTCATCGGAAAACAGGCTGTTGCCGCGCAGTCTGGTGCCACCAGAGTCGAGCGGCGAGTCCTCCCGCTACATAGGCCAGCACGTCTAGTGGATCACCCGTTACGCGCACGAGATGCGGGCCAATGATTTCAAACAAAACACTCCACACGATCAGGTGAAAAACGATTTCCTCGGCCGTTGGCACAGCGTCGTGGTGACGAAGCCCGAGTCGGCGCTGGAGCCAGAGCACGATCGGCAGCGCACAAGGGATAAGCAGCAAGTCGTTGAACTGTCCGTGGAGAAAATCCGAATGCACTCGTGGTTTCAGCCCCCAGCGGTTCAGAGCGTAAAGCACACTTCCAAGGAGACAGAGTGGATCGAGGGCGTAACGAAAGGCTTTCACAAAAGGGCGAGAATAACGAAGCCGGTGCCCAGGGCCAGCAGCAGTTTTCCGAACAGGATCATAATGTGCAAAAAATGAGAAACAGGCGGGAGTGTCAAGCCTCCGTGCCACCCGCTTCGGGCTCATTGAGTCGGATGAGCAGTCCACTTAGTTCGGGGCCGATTTGCCTGAGCTGTTCGCGGTGCAGGGTGGAGAGCTGCGCCAGTTTTCTCTCGCCACGCCGGGTGAGTTGAATCAGCACCCGCCGCCGGTCCGCCTTCGAAGGGGCGCGCACCACCAATCCCTCCCCCGCCAGCCGGTCCACCAGACCGACCACGCTGTGATGGCGTAATTGCAGCCGTTCCGCCAACTCTCCGACCGTGGCGTAATCGCGCCCGGGGAAACCTTTGAGGGCAAGCAGCGCCTGATGCTGCTGTGGTGTGAGGCCGGCCGCTTGTGCCGCTGTCTCGCTGAAATGGAGGAAGCGTCGCAGCGCGTAGCGAAACGCCGCGAGCGCTTCATGCTGCGCCTTGTTAAGTGATTGGTGTCGCGTCATCGCGGCGAAGATGATGGGAGTTTGGTGCCCATTGTCAGCCAGTGTTTGACAATATCGCGGCACGATAGAATATGTCCCCTGACAGATGCAAACCGAATCCGTTAGTTCCCCGGTCCTAAATGGCCCTGCCGCCGGCCATGATAAACTGGCGGATTTCAGCACCAACCACCGCGTGCTGCTGTTGACTGCTCTGTCACTGGCGATTGGGGTGATCAGCTCCGTGGTCGCCTGGGCCTTGATTTGGCTGATTGCTGTCATCACCAATCTGGCCTTCTTCCATCGCCTTTCGGCCGACCCGTCCATGCCGCAGGACCATCACTTTGGATATGGAGTGGCGCTGGTGCCAGTGGCTGGTGCCATCATCATCGGATTGATGGCGCGCTATGGCTCAGAGAAAATTCGCGGGCATGGGATCCCCGAGGCGCTCGAAGCCATCCTGCTCGGGCGCAGCCGGATTTCGCTCAAGGTGGCTATACTCAAACCGCTGTCATCCGCCATTTCCATCGGCACAGGCGGCCCCTTCGGCGCTGAAGGGCCAATCATCATGACTGGCGGCGCGTTTGGCTCAATCCTTGCACAGCAATTTCACCTGAGTGCAGCTGAGCGCAAGACGCTGCTCGTGGCAGGCGCGGCGGCTGGGATGTCGGCCGTGTTCGCCACGCCTGTCGCGGCGGTTCTGCTGGCGGTGGAACTGTTGTTGTTTGAATGGAAACCGCGCAGCTTCATCCCGGTGGCCTTCGCTTCGATCTGTGCGTCTGTGATGCGTGTGCCTTTGCTCGGTGAAGGGCCCATTTTTCCGGTGGTAGCTCACGCGCCGGCGTCGGGTGTGGAATTGGCGGCGGCCGCCTTGGTCGGTGTTCTGGCGGGGTTCGGTTCCGGCTTGTTGACGACGCTGGTCTATGCGCTTGAAGACCTGTTCCAAAAATTGCCGGTGCATTGGATGTTGCGCCGACCGCCGGCCACCACATCCAATGCACCGGCAATTTTTG
>JBAYGL010000454.1:0-4402 GCA_041666725.1 Limisphaerales bacterium | reverse complement strand
GACGGCACGCTCTATTACAAGCCGTTGCCCGGCGAAAACATGAAGCGAGCAGAGGTTGTCGCGCCGGTGGTGGAGAAATTCATCGTCATCGCAGGCGACGCGGCGGCCGGGAAGTTTGTCGAGCACGTGAGCTTCAAGGGCCTGACGTTTCATCACGGCCAGTGGCTGACGCCGCCGGGTGGGTTTGAGCCGGCACAGGCCGCATCGGGGATTGAGGCGGTGGTGCAGGTTGATGGCGCGCGGCATGTGACGCTGGAGAACTGCGACGTCGGCCACGTTGGCACCTATGTCGTCTGGTTTCGCAAGGGCTGCCGGGAGTGCGTTGTGCGCCATTGCGAACTGCATGACTTCGGTGCCGGCGGCGTGCGCGTCGGCGAGGCGGGCATCGCCAAGAACGAGGCTGAGCGCACGAGTCAAATCACTGTCGACAATAACATCATCCGCCAGGGCGGCTACATTTTCCCGTGCGCCGTCGGCATCTGGGTCGGTCAGAGCGGAGACAACCAGGTGACACACAACGAAATTGCCGACCTGTTTTACACCGGCATCTCCGCCGGCTGGACATGGGGCTATGGCGAGAGCCTCGCGAAGCGAAACACGTTCGCGTTCAATCATGTCCATCATCTCGGATGGGGTCTGCTCAGTGACATGGGGGGTATTTACACTCTTGGGGCTTCGCAGGGCACGCGTGTCGCGAACAATGTCTTCCACGACATTTACTCCTACAGCTACGGCGGCTGGGGGCTCTACACCGACGAAGGGAGCACCGGCATCCTGTTCGAGAACAACCTCGTTTATGACACCAAGACGGGCAGCTTCCACCAGCATTACGGTCGCGAGAACATCATCCGCAACAACATCCTTGCGAACAGCCGTCAGCAGCAGCTTCAGGCCTCGCGCGTCGAGGAGCACCTCTCGTTTACGTTCGAGAACAACATCGTTTACTGGACCAACAACTCGCCGCTGCTTTCCAGCCGCTGGGACAAGGTGAAGCTGGTTTCGCAGGGCAACTGCTTCTGGAGCGCGGGCGGTAAACTTGACTTTGCGGGCAAATCGCCAGCCGACTGGCAGGCCGCCGGAAAGGACAGCGCGAGCCTCGTTGCCGATCCGCTCTTCGTCGCACCGCGAAAGAATGATTTCCGGCTGCGTTCCGGCTCGCCTGCGGTGAAGCTGGGCTTCAAGCCGTTCGATCCTGCTCTGGCCGGTGTCTACGGCGACCGCGCGTGGGTTGCCAATGCAAAGCGCGTGTCCTACCCGGCGCTGGAACTGCCGCCCGAGCCGCCGCCGATCCAGATCAGCGAGGGTTTTGAGCACGGCACCGTCGGCAGCCCGCCGTGGGGCGTGACATTGCACACCGAGAACAAGGGCGACTCAATTCTCATCACCGACAAGATCGCCGCCACCGGAAAGCGCAGCCTCAAGATCACCGATGCGCCCGGTCTCGCGGCGGCGCACAACCCGCATCTCCATTACCAGCCGAACTACACCGAAGGCGCCGTCTCCAACTCGTTTGATTTGCGCATCGAGAAGGCGAGCGCGGTTGACTTCGAGTGGCGCGATTGGAGCGCGGGCGATTACAAAACCGCCATCCATTTCCGCATCCGCGGCGGCAAGCTCCAGGTCGGAGAGACAGCGATGGAAGTGCCGCTGGACGAGTGGATTCATTTCGAGGTGTTCGCCGGACTCGGCAAAGCCAGCACCGGCACGTGGTCGCTCAGCGTGAGCGTTCCCGGCCAGCCGCCGCGGGAGTTCAAGGACCAGCCTTTTGCAAAGCCGCAGTTCAAGCAGCTGACATGGGTCGGCTTCACCAGCAACGCAACCAACTCAACCGTGTTTTACCTGGATAACTTCAACCTCAGCACGGATTTGAAATAGGCGGCGCTCGGCCTGCCTTCGAACGCATCCCGGGTGCTCCGCATTCGCTCGAGTGCTTCAATGCCCAATTCAGCGAAGGATTGGCAGCTTCAAAGTCCCACCCACTTCATCCCCAGCCGAATCCACAAGGGGATCGTCACGAAGCTCAGCGCGGAGGTGGCGATGATGACGCGCAGAGAGGTCGGGGCATCGCCCCCGAAGTGGCGGGCGGCGAGGATGGCGAAGACGGCGGAGGGCATCGCAGACTGGAGGACGATGACGCGCTTCAACTCCACCGAGCACGGCAGGAACTTCGCCAGCAGCAGGAAGAGCAGGGGAACGATGCCCAGCCGCAGCGCGCAGGCTGTCGCCATCACGCGCCAGCCCCGCTGGGAATGAAACTCTGCCAGATGGTCGGCAATCACCGCGCCGATGAGCACCAGACCCATCGGAATGGCGCACGCGCCGATCATGTGCGCCGTCGTTTTCACAAACTCCGGGATGTGGGAAGCCGCGCCGGTGAAGTTCAGCGTGAGCGTCAGCAGGATGGCGACGAGCGGCGGGCTGAGGATCTTCTTCCAGAGCGGCTCGTTCGCCGCGTGCGCGAAGACGACGGTGCCGAGCGTCCAGAAGGCGATTTCCACGCCGATGTTGTGGACGATGAGCACCCCGACGGTTTCCCGGTTGAAGAGCGCGATGGCCAGCGGCAGCGGGACGTAGCCGTAGTTGTAGATGCCGGTGCTGAAGGCGAAGGTCCGTCCGGTGGCGTCCCGGTTCAATCCGGCCACGCGCAGCGCCAGCCACGCCAGACCGATGCCCAGCCCCACGGTGCCAAAGCCGACCAGCGGCGCGATGATGACGTTCGCCGGGTCATTGAGCGCGTGGTTGCCCAGCACCTTGTCGAAGATGAACGCGGGCACGAGCAGGTTGACGGTGACGCGCAGCAGCGACTGGTCGGCCTCCTCGGTGAGCCAGTTGAGTTTGCGCATCGCCACGCCCGCGACAGCGATAGCCAGCACGGGCAGGACGGCGGAGAGGACGACGGAGAATTCGTTCACAGTTTTTTCGGAGCACGGACGCCGCGTCCGTGCTGGCTTCATGGCTTCAAGAAGTAATCCAGCGCGGCCCCGGCCTCGGCCTGCTGCAAGGCGCGCAGAAGCTGGTGCCGCGCGTCCGTTGCGGGCTTGCCAGCGGCTGCTTCAACCGCGTCCACGAAGGCGAAGGCATCCCATGCGCCGCGCGGCAGCAGTTGGGCGGCAAGCCTGGCATCACCCGCCATCATTGGCTCCACGCGCTTCGCCAAGTCCTCGAAGCACGGGTGCTGGCCGACGCGGCGAAACCAATACTTCGAGTTCCAGTAATCCGGCTCGCGCCGGTGCATGATGCCGTGGACGAGGCTGCCGTCCGGATTCTCGATGCCCTGCGAGATGACGTGCGAGGCGTCGAGATGATCGTGCCAGAGCAGCAGCAGAGAGCGGATGAGTTCGGTCTTCGCTGGTTGGCCGTGGTGGTGGAACAGCTCGTCGAGCGCGTGATTCAAGTCAGCTTGCGCCAGCGTGCCGCTGCGCGATTCAGGACCGAGCGCGGCGGGGCCGGGCTGGGTGATGAGCGCGTGAAGTTCTTGTGAGAGGGAAGACATTGTTTTGCCCGCGAATGAACGCGAATGAACGCGAATCAAAGTCTGCGAAAGTCTGCGCCCGCCTTCATTCGCGTCAATTCGCGTGATTCGCGGGCAGAGAATCAGAGACTCCTCACGTCGTCTCCTACTGTTTCTCGATCATCCGGCGGAACTCGGCGAAGAGGGGGTTCGAGTCGTGCGGGCCGGGCGAGGCTTCCGGGTGATACTGCACGGAGAAAATCGGCTTCGTCTTGTGCCGCATTCCCTCGACGGTCTGGTCGTTCAGGTTGATGCGGTTCACCGCCACGTCGGACGGCAGCGAGGCCGGGTCCACTGCGAAGCCGTGGTTCTGCGAGGTGATTTCCACGCGGCCTGACTCAAGGTCCTTCACCGGCTGATTGCCGCCGCGATGGCCGAACTTGAGCTTGAAGGTCTTGCCGCCAAACGCTTGTCCAAGAAGCTGGTTGCCGAGGCAGATGCCGAAGATGGGAATGCCCGTGTCCACGAGCGTCTTGACCTCTCGCACGATGTAGTCGAGCGCCGCCGGGTCGCCGGGGCCGTTGCTCAGGAAGATGCCGGCGGGCTTGTGTTTGAGTGCGTCGGCGGCGCTGGTGGTGGCGGGCACGACCTGCACTTTGAAGCCCGTCTGCCGCAGGTTGCGCGCGATGTTGTATTTCATCCCGAAGTCGAACGCGACGATGGGAATGTCCGCCGGCGGCAGCGGCTTGCGGTGTGTGCGGGCGTCCACCTTGGCGATGCCGCGCACCACGTCGAACTCGGCGCTCTGCCTGTCCTCCGGGTCCCACGCGAAAGCCTCCTTGTGGGTGACTTCCTTCACGTAGTCCACGCCGACGAAGACGAACTCCTTCGCGCGCTTCACCGCCTCGGCCTCGGTCATGCCCGGCTCAGTCGAAAGAAAACCGTTCAGCG